>NZ_JBEPBI010000028.1:0-60636 GCF_040299045.1 Streptomyces sp. NPDC001027 | reverse complement strand
CCCCGATATCTACACCACTCGGACAACCCTCTGCCCCTACCCCCCGGTCTGCCTTTCGGCCGCGCGCCCCACCGGTCCGGCCCCGGGGGGGCGGCCGGCCGCGTGCGTGTTCGCCACGCGGCCGTCCGCCGTTCGCCGGGTCGGCGCCGGTGCTGATCAGGAGGCCGGCGGGGGTGTGTTCGGCGGCGTGAAGGTGTCGCCGCCCCCCGCGGATCCGTCCTTGTGCGCGAGCCGGTCCATGGCGCCCTTGGCCTTGCCGGTGCCCGTGTGGATCCTGTCGCTGTACTTGCCCTTGGTCTTCTCGTCGACGACGTGCGCGGCCTTGTCGATGCCGTGCTGGATCTTGTCCCCGTGCTGGAGCGCGAGGTCCGAGACCTTGCCTCTGGCCGGGGTGAGCTTGGCCTTCAAACTGTCCAAAAGACCCATGGGTCACCTTCCTCGCGGGTTCCTCACGTGCGGGCGCTGTCGTCCGCCGCGTTGTCGGCGGCCTCCTCGGCGGACTGCTGCCGGGGGATTCCGACGCCTTCTCCGCCGACGCCTTCGCCGATGCCTTCGTCGCCGGCTGTCTCCGTCTCGTTCTCCGGCTCCGCTCCGGTCGTCGCCCCGGCCCTCGGCTCGGCCGTCGTCTCGCTCTCCGTCCCGGGCCCGGGACGGGCGGGGGCGCCTGCGGCCCCGGTCGCCTCGGCAGGGGTGTCCTGATCCTCGGTCCCGGCGGGCTTCCGGGCCGGGGAAGCCTCGGCCGACTGGTCCGTCTCGTCGACGGCCGTCGCCTCTCCCGCTGCCTCTACCGCTGTCTCCTCCGTCGCCGCCTTGGTCGCGGCTCCCTCCGCCGCCGCTTCGTCCGTCGCTTCGTCCGAGGCCTTGGACCTTCCGAAAAGTCGTCCCAAAACGCCCATATCTACACTCCATACGGTACTCGTGCGGGTGACATCCCGCGTCGGCCGGTGCGTCCGTTCGCGCCACCGGAGGCCGCTGCTCCCGCCGCGGCGACGGGAATCCCGCAACGGGGAACGACACCGCACCGGGCCCGTCACGTAACTCGTTCGAGGGCGGTCGCGGAGGTTTGCGAGACTGGTCCCGTGAGCAGCGCACCCCCCGCCCCCCGCGTCATCGCCGTCGTCGGACCGACTGCGGCCGGAAAGTCCGATCTGGGCGTCTTCCTGGCCCAGCGACTCGGCGGCGAGGTCGTCAACGCCGACTCCATGCAGCTCTACCGAGGGATGGACATCGGCACCGCCAAACTGACGGTCGAGGAGCGCGGCGGCGTCCCGCACCACCTCCTGGACGTCTGGGACGTCACGGTCACCGCCTCCGTCGCCGAGTACCAGCGGCTGGCGCGGGAGCGCATCGACGCCCTGCTCGCCGCGGGCAGGTGGCCGGTCCTGGTCGGCGGCTCCGGCCTGTACGTGCGCGGCGCCGTCGACAATCTGGAGTTCCCGGGCACCGACCCCGAGGTCCGCGCCCGGCTGGAGGAGGAACTCACGCTGCGCGGTTCGGGAGCCCTGCACGCCCGGCTGGCCGCGGCCGATCCGGAGGCCGCGCAGGCGATCCTGCCCGGCAACGGCCGCCGTATCGTCCGGGCGCTCGAGGTGATCGAGATCACCGGCAAGCCCTTCACCGCCAATCTGCCCGGCCATGACTCGGTCTACGACACCGTCCAGATCGGCGTGGACGTGGCGCGCCCGGAACTCGACGAGCGCATCGCCCGGCGCGTCGACCGCATGTGGGACGCGGGACTCGTGGACGAGGTCCGTGCGCTGGAGGCCCGGGGTCTGCGCGAGGGCCGTACGGCCTCACGCGCGCTCGGCTATCAGCAGGTCCTCACGGCCCTGAGCGGAGACTGCACGGAGGACGAGGCGCGCGCGGAGACCGTGCGCGCCACCAAGCGCTTCGCGCGCCGTCAGGATTCGTGGTTCAGGCGCGATCCGCGGGTGCACTGGCTGAGTGGGGCTGCGGCTGATCTCACGGAACTTCCGGAGTCCGCACTGGCGTTCGTGGAGCGACCGGTCACAGCCTGATCACGTCATTGCATCGGGACGCCCAGGCCGTCATCCAGCCCTCCCGCGCCGTGCCATCATCGAGCTTCGATCGACCAAGTGGAGTCCGAGTTGGGAGGGCGCGTGGCGATGGAGGCCGGCCCTCGCGACACGGCACACGGCACCGAACACCTCACCACCGAGCGTGGTGAGGCGGAGCCGGAGGAAGCCCGTCTGAGCCCGGACGGGCCGGACGAGGACGACACCCAGGGCGGGGTGACCGACGACGGTCCCGAGCCCGAGGAGATGTTCGCGAGCGGTCCCGAGGTCGAGGTCGAGCTGCGCCCGCAGCGACGGCTGCGGATCTGGCAGCTCGCGCCCATCGTGGCCCTGGCCGCCGTCGGCTCCCTGATGTTCGCCTTCCCGCTCGCCTTCGACTTCGGCGACAGCGGCGCCATGATCGCCATGCTCGGGCTGCTGATCTGCTTCTGCGCGGCCGGATGGGGCATGACGGCCGCTCGCCGCGTGGGTTACACGTGGCCCGGGCTGCCCGCGCGCGGCTCCGGGCGCAGACCCGACTGGCGGGTCGCCCTCTTCTACGTCGTGCTGATCGCGGCGGTGGTGGCGCTGGCCGTCTGGCGGGTCGCCAGGCTGCGCTGAGCCCGCCGCGCGCCACGCCGTACGATCGAGGAATGAGCACCCGGATCGCCTTCCTCAAGGGGCACGGGACCGAGAACGACTTCGTGATCGTCCCGGACCCCGACAACGCCGTAGACCTCTCCCCGGCCCACGTCGCCGCCCTGTGCGACCGCCGCGCGGGCATCGGCGGCGACGGGGTGCTGCACGTCGTGCGGTCCGCGGCGCACCCCGAGGCCGGTCACATGGCCGCCGAGGCGGAGTGGTTCATGGACTACCGCAACGGCGACGGCTCCGTCGCCGAGATGTGCGGCAACGGCGTCCGCGTCTTCGCGCGCTACCTCCAGCACGCCGGACTCGTCACCGACGGCGATCTCGCGGTCGCCACGCGCGGGGGCGTCAAGCGCGTGCACCTCGCCAAGGACGGCGACGTCACGGTCGGCATGGGCCGGGCCCGTCTCCCCGAGGGCGACGTCACCGTGACGGTCGGCGAGCGCAGCTGGCCCGCGCGCAACGTGAACATGGGCAACCCGCACGCCGTCGCCTTCGTGGACGACCTCGCGCACGCGGGCCCCCTGCTCTCCCCGCCGCCCTTCAGCCCCGCCGCCGCCTACCCGGACGGGGTCAACGTCGAGTTCGTCGTGGACCGGGGCCCGCGGCACGTCGCGCTGCGCGTGCACGAGCGCGGCTCCGGCGAGACCCGCTCGTGCGGCACGGGCGCGTGCGCCGTCGCCGTGGCCGCCGCGCGCCGGGACGGCGCCGACCCTGCGGCCAGCGGAACCCCCGTCACCTACACGGTCGACCTTCCCGGCGGACGCCTGGTGATCACCGAGCGCCCCGACGGCGAGATCGAGATGACCGGCCCCGCCGTGATCGTCGCCACAGGGGAGATCGATTCCGAATGGCTGGAAACCGCCGTTCGCTGATCCCGTCGAGGCTTCGGATCGGAGGCGGGGCCTGTCCCGGAGGAGTCATGGGACCGTCCTCGCCCCGATCACGGGGTTCGAATCCGTCCTCGGGTCCAGCTCTGGTGGCTCGAAACCGTAAACCTGGAATCCGTCGCTCGAATGGGTGATCCGTTTCACGCTCGGCGAGAGGCGGTCGGTCGCGCGTGATGGGCTCGGTAGCATCAAGCACCGGCCCGGACGGGGGACCGTTCAACCAGTCCCCTGAGCCGTGTCCGCCCTGGGACACCCCGTCCGCCGGTCCACGCAGCCGGAGGTGCCCATGAGTGCGGAGGCCACGAACCCTGCGACCCCAGGCCCGGTAACCCCGGCCACACCCCGCAGGCGCAGCCTTCCCCGGATCGACCTGCGCCGCCTGGGCCGGGCCGCGCTGCTCGGCCCCGCCTCCCGCGGCCGGCTGCCCGACGCGATCAGCCATGTCGTCGAGGTCCATCGCGCGCACCACCCCGACGCCGACCTCGAACCCCTGCGCCGCGCCTATGTGCTCGCCGAGTCCTCGCACCGCGGGCAGATGCGCAAGAGCGGCGAGCCCTACATCACCCACCCCCTCGCGGTGACGCTGATCCTCGCCGAACTCGGCGCGGAGACCACCGCCTTGACGGCCTCGCTGCTCCACGACACCGTCGAGGACACCGACGTGACGCTCGATCAGGTCGGCGAGGAGTTCGGCGCCGAGGTGCGCTATCTCGTCGACGGCGTCACGAAGTTGGAGAAGGTCGACTACGGCGCCGCCGCCGAACCCGAGACGTTCCGCAAGATGCTCGTCGCCACCGGCAACGACGTCCGAGTGATGTCGATCAAACTCGCCGACCGGCTGCACAACATGCGCACCCTCGGCGTGATGCGCCCCGAGAAGCAGGCGCGCATCGCCAAGGTGACCCGCGACGTCCTCATCCCGCTCGCCGAACGCCTCGGCGTGCAGGCGCTCAAGACGGAGCTGGAGGACCTCGTCTTCGCGATCCTCCACCCGGAGGAGTACGCGCACACCCGTGAGCTGATCGCGGGCAACGCGGCGCAGGAGAGCGATCCGCTGGCCGAGTTCTCCGACGTGATGCGCACGGTGCTGCGCGAGGCCGGGATCCAGGCCGAAGTCCTCATCCGGCCACGGCACTTCGTCTCCGTCCACCGGGTCTCCCGCAAACGCGGCCGGCTGCGGGGCTGCGACTTCGGCCGACTGCTGGTGCTGGTGAACGAGGACGCCGACTGTTACGCCGTGCTGGGCGAACTGCACACCTGTATGACGCCGGTCGTCTCGGAGTTCAAGGACTTCATCGCCGTTCCCAAGTTCAACCTGTACCAGTCGCTGCACACCGCCGTGGCCCGCGAGGACGGTCAGGTCGCGGAGGTCCTCATCCGCACGCACCAGATGCACAAGGTCGCCGAGGCCGGCGTCATCGCGCTCGGCAACCCCTACACGTCCTCCGCGGAGGAGCAGAGCGCCCCGGGCGCCCCCGCGGACGAGGAGCGCGTCGACCCCACCCGGCCCGGCTGGCTCTCCCGCCTTCTGGACTGGCAGGAGGCGGCGCCCGATCCCGACACCTTCTGGTCGACCCTGCGCGAGGACCTCGCCCAGGACCGCGAGATCACCGTCTACCGGCCCGACGGCGGCGCCCTCGGCCTGCCCGAGGGGGCCACCTGCGTGGACGCCGCCTACGCGCAGTACGGCGAGGACGCCCACGCCTGCATCGGCGCCCGGGTGAACGGCCGCCTGGCGACCCTCAGCACCGTGCTGCGGGACGGCGACACGGTCCAGCTCCTGATGGGCCAGGACCCCGCCTCGGAGCCCTCCAGGGAGTGGCTGGATCACGCGCACACCCCCGCCGCCCGGATCGCCATCCAGCGCTGGCTGACGACGCACCCGGCGCCAGCCGAGGACGCTGCCGCCGAATCCGACGCCGGCCCCGCCGAGACCGCTCAGCCCGCCCGGTCCGCGGCCGACGCCGCCCCGGCGGACCCGTCCGCCCCGAGCCCCGGAGCGGCGATCACCGTCGACGACCGGCCCGACGCGAACGTCCGGCTCGCCGGATGCTGCACGCCCGTGCCGCTCGACGACGTCACCGGCTTCTCGGTGCGCGGGGGAGTGGTGACCGTGCACCGCGCCGAGTGCGCCGCCGTGACGCGCATGGCCGACGCGGGGCGTGAAGAGGTCGCCGTGCGCTGGGGCGACACCACCGGATGCCGGGTCACCCTGGTCGCCGAGTCGTTCGGCCGCCCCCACCTGCTCGCCGACCTCACCGAGGCCATGGCGCTCGAGGGCGCCGAGATCGTCTCCGCCACCGTCGAACCGCCGAGCCAGCAGCGGGTGCGTCACACCTACACCGTCCACCTGCCCGACGCGGCCCACCTGCCCGCCCTGCTGCGCGCCATGCGCAACGTGCCCGGCGTGTACGACGTGGGGCGCGCGCAGCACCACGCGGCGGCCTCCTCCGGGACGAGGTAGGTCTGGCCACGCGCGCGTGAGCCACCCGTTCGGGTGGGCCGGGCGCGCGTCGCCGACGCGGCGCCCCCGCCCACTGGTAGCGGTGGTGCATGCTGCTCACCCCTCGCGCCCGGCTGAAGTCCGCGCTGCTCGCCTCGGCCGTGTCCGTCTGCCTCGTCGCCGCGAGCGCGCCGGCGGCCCCGCTCGGCGTCGGCGACCGCCTCTTCCCGAACCTCGGCAACCCCGGCTACGACGTCGCGTCGTACGACCTGTCCTTCACCTACTCCGGCGCCAACGACAAGCCGCTCCAGGCCGTCACCGTCATCAACGCCTGGACCACCGCCGCCCTGGACCGGATCAACCTCGACTTCGCGCACGGCAAGGTCGACTCGGTCGAGGTGGACGGCAGGCCGGCCGCCTTCACCGGCGCGGACGACGACCTGGTGATCACCCCGCGGGACACGCTCGTCCCGGGGAGCTGGATGCGCATCACCGTGCGGCACACCAGCGATCCCGTGATGAGCGGCGACCGCGACGGCGGCTGGGTCAGGACCGTGGACGGCCTCGCCATGGCGAACCAGGCGGACGCCGCGCACCTCGTCTTCCCGTGCAACGACCACCCCTCCGACAAGGCGATGTTCACCATCCGGGTGACCGCGCCGGAGGCCTACACGGCCGTCGCGAACGGGCTGCCCGCCGGCGTGGAGAAGTCCGGCGGGACGACCACCTGGACGTACCGCACCCAGCACCCCATGGCCACCGAGCTCGCCCAGGTGTCCGTGGGCCGCTCCACCGTCGTGCACCGCGAGGGGCCGCACGCGCTGCCGCTGCGGGACGTCGTGCCCACCAAGGACCGCGCCCTCCTCGAGCCCTGGCTGAAGAAGACCCCCGAGCAGATCGCATGGCTGGAACGCAAGGTCGGCCCCTACCCCTTCGAGACCTACGGGCTGCTCATGGCCGACGCCTCCACCGGTTTCGAACTCGAGACGCAGACCCTGTCCCTCTTCGAGAAGGACCTCTTCACCCAGCCCGCCTACCCCAAGTGGTACATCGAGTCGATCATGGTCCATGAGCTGGCCCACCAGTGGTTCGGCGACAGCGTCTCACCGCGCACCTGGTCCGACCTGTGGCTGAACGAGGGGCACGCCACCTGGTACGAGGCGCTGTACGCGGAGGAGAAGTCGGGCCGCACCCTTCAGGCGCGCATGAAGGCGGCCTACGGCGCCTCCGACCGCTGGCGTGCCGCCGGAGGACCGCCCGCCCTGCCCAAGGCGCCGAAGCCCGGCCAGAAGATCAGCATCTTCCGCCCCAACGTGTACGACGGCGCCGCACTCGTCCTCTACGCGCTGCGCCAGGAGATCGGCCGGGCCGCGTTCGCCCACCTGGAACGCGCCTGGACGCACAACCACCGGGACTCGACGGCGAGCACCGCAGACTTCGCCCGCCTCGCCGAGAACGTCTCCGGACGCGACCTCACCCCTTTCTTCAGGGAGTGGCTCTACGGCGAGAAGACCCCGCCGATGCCGGGCCACCCGGACTGGAAGGCGACGGCCCCTGCCGTGAAGAACCCCGCCGGGAACGCCCCGAAGCCCGCCCCGCAGGCCCCGCCCGCCGCGAAATAAGGCCGTGACGAGACGGGCCGTGCCGTGCGACCATCGACAGGACGCCGCGGCACGGGACACGGGAATCTCCCGACCGGCTCGCGCGTTGTGCAGCATGTAGGACGCCGACTCGGCATCTCCCACGACGTAAGGATCCAATGACCTCCTCTTCTTCCGCTTCCCAGGACACCCCGCGCATGGCGCACGCCTACCCCGAAGGTCTTCGGGCCGATGCCCTGATGGAAGAGGACGTCGCCTGGAGCCACGAGATCGACGGAGAGCGGGACGGCGACCAGTTCGACCGCTCCGAGCGCGCGGCCCTGCGCAGGGTCGCCGGCCTCTCCACCGAGCTCGAGGACGTCACCGAGGTCGAGTACCGCCAGCTCCGTCTGGAGCGGGTCGTGCTCGTCGGCGTCTGGACCACGGGGACCGCGCAGGACGCGGACAACTCCCTCGCGGAGCTCGCCGCCCTCGCGGAGACCGCGGGCGCGCTCGTGCTCGACGGTGTGATCCAGCGCCGCGACAAGCCCGACGCGGCCACCTTCATCGGTTCCGGCAAGGCCATGGAGCTGCGCGACATCGTCGTCGAGTCCGGCGCGGACACCGTCATCTGCGACGGCGAGCTCAGCCCGGGCCAGCTCATCGCCCTCGAAGACGTCGTCAAGGTCAAGGTCATCGACCGTACGGCCCTGATCCTCGACATCTTCGCCCAGCACGCCAAGTCCCGGGAGGGCAAGGCGCAGGTCGCGCTCGCGCAGATGCAGTACATGCTGCCGAGGCTGCGCGGCTGGGGTCAGTCGCTGTCCCGTCAGATGGGCGGCGGCAAGGGCGGCGGCCTCGCCACCCGTGGTCCCGGTGAGACCAAGATCGAGACGGACCGGCGGCGGATCCGCGAGAAGATGGCGAAGATGCGCCGGGAGATCGCGGAGATGAAGACCGGCCGCGAGATCAAGCGCCAGGAGCGCAAGCGCCACAAGGTGCCGTCCGTCGCCATCGCGGGCTACACCAACGCGGGCAAGTCCTCCCTGCTCAACCGCCTCACCGGCGCGGGCGTCCTGGTCGAGAACGCCCTGTTCGCGACCCTGGACCCGACGGTGCGCCGGGCCGAGACGCCCAGCGGCCGCCTGTACACCCTGGCGGACACCGTCGGATTCGTCCGGCACCTGCCGCACCACCTGGTCGAGGCGTTCCGCTCGACCATGGAGGAGGTCGGCGAGGCCGACCTGATCCTGCACGTGGTGGACGGCTCGCACCCGAACCCGGAGGAGCAGCTGGCCGCCGTGCGCGAGGTGGTCCGGGACGTCGGCGCCACCGGCGTGCCCGAGATCGTCGTCATCAACAAGGCGGACGCGGCCGACCCGCTGACGCTGCAGCGGCTCATGCGGGTCGAGAAGCGGTCCATCGCGGTCTCCGCCCGCACCGGCCAGGGCATCGAGGCGCTGCTCGCGCTGATCGACGACGAGCTGCCGAGGCCGTCCGTCGAGGTCGAGGCGCTGGTGCCGTACACGCACGGCAGGCTGATCGCCCGCGCCCACGACGAGGGCGAGGTGATCTCCGCGGAGCACACGGCGGAGGGCACCCTGCTCAAGGCGCGGGTGCACGAGGAGCTGGCGGCGGAACTCGCGCCGTACCTGCCGGCGCCGGCCGCCTGAGCCGTCGCCTGACCGATCCGCTGAACGCGAAGGCCCGCCACCGCTTGCCGCGGGGGCGGGCCTTCGCGCGCATGCGGTGCGGCGGTCGTCCGCTGCCGCTCGCTCGGGCTACCGCCCGGCGAACTTCTTGCTCACCGAGTCGTACACGCCCTTGGCCACGTCGTTCAGCCGCGGGCCCGCGAGCCAGCCCGCGTCCACCGGGCCGATCGAGGTGTTCGACACCAGCGCGGGCTTTCCGTCCGCGCCCGTGGCGACCCAGCCGCCGCCCGAGGCGCCGCCGGTCATCGTGCAGCCGATGCGGTACATCGTCGGGTCCGCGGTGCTGAGCGAGAACCGACCCGGCTTGTCCTTGCACTGGTAGAGCTTCTGCCCGTCGTAGGGCGCCGCCGCCGGGTATCCGGTCGCCGTGATGCGGCTCACCTTGGGCGCCGCCGGGGCCTTGAAGTCCACCGGGAGCGCCGAACCGACCGTCTCCTCCAGGGACTTGCCGGAACCGCCCTCCTCCGGCGTCACATGGATGACGGCGTAGTCGTAGGAGGCGCCGTCACCGCCGGTCTGGCCGCCCTGGGCGATCCACTGGTCGGAGGTCTGCGCCCAGTCGCCCCACCACACGCCGTAGGGAGCCGCCTGCTCCTTGGTCGCCGACTCCATCTGCGCGGCCGTCTTGCCGGAGTCGTTGTACGACGGGACGAACGCGATGTTCCGGTACCAGCCGCCCTTCTTGCCGGCGTGCACACAGTGACCGGCCGTCCAGACCAGGTTGGACTTGCCCGGGTGGGCCGGGTCCCGCACGACCGTCGCCGAGCAGACCATCGTCCCCTCGGGGGAGTCGAAGAACACCTTGCCCGCCTGGGGCGCGTTGGCGTGGTACGAGGGTGAGACCGCCTTCGCCTGCACGGCCGCGGGCGTCGGGTCGGTCACCCCCTGGTCGCCGGAGAGATCGCTGTCGTCGACGCCGCGGTCCGGGTCCTCGGCCTCCCGCATCCGGTCCGGGTCCCACAGTCCCTTGATGATCGGGTTGACGTAGTCCTGCGCCTCACGCAGCCAGTCGTCCTTGTCCCAGTTCTTCCAGGCGCCGTTCTTCCACTTGTCGAGATCGATCCCGTGTTCCTTGAGCCGGTCCTTGATGTCGTCCGGGATCGTGATCTTTCCGTCGTCGGCGGCGGACGCCGAGGCGCTCGCCTGGCCGCTCGCATCGGCGTCGCCCGAATCGCAGGCGGTCGCGGTGAGCGCGAGCACCGAGGCGAGGGCGACGGCGCTCAGCACGGGGGAGGTTCTGCGACGCGCGTTCCTTCCCCGGCGAGCGGTGGACGACGGCCGTATGGATCGCATGCTGGTACTCCCCCTGCTGTCAACGAACGTGAAGCTCCGGCCGTCCCGCAGAGTGAACCCGGCGGAACTCGGTCGAACTCGATCAGACGTGCCTGTACTCCGTCGAGCTCGGTTCAACTCGGCCGAAAGCAAACGGACTCGGTCGTGTTCCGTCGAACTCAGGGTGATCTCACGTCGAGTTCAAGCGGGTCTCACGACCGGGTGCGATGCCACCACACGATATGCGGTCGCTGTGGGGGACTTCCGACGGAACGGCAACTGTTCGGTCACAGCGGGGATCTTGAGGCAACCGGATCTTGAGGCAACCCGTAACCGGTCGATGCGTCGGGGGTTGTAGCGGCAGGGGCTGCCGTGGCGTCCGCCTCCGCACCGCGGGCCGGCGGGGAGCGAGGCCGTGGCCGAGCCGGCGCCCCAGGGCGTTCGTGAGCGAGCCGTCGGGCCGGGCGGCGTCACCGCCCGATCGCGGACAGTCCCCTTCCTCACCAGGAGCGACCTTGACCACCTCCCCCGACTCCGCCGCCGATCTCCTGGACCACCCCGACCCGCACACGGCGGCCCAGGCCGCCGCCGTGGAGAACCTGCTGCGCTGCTGGGTGCGCGAGGCCGGCCTGCCCGCGCCCGCCGACGGCCTCCTGCTGATCCCGCTGCCCGCCAGCGGAGCCGCCCTGCTGGCGCCCGTCCTCTACTGGTCCCCGACGGGCATGCACCGCTTCGGCCTGCCCCGCCTGGCGGGCGCGCCCGAGCAGACCCCGCCCGTGGACGCCGTCATGGTCGCGGCGCTGCTCGCCCGCGAGACGAACCCGGCCGCCGGCCGGACCGCCCCGCCCGCCGACGTCCCGCCGGTCACCGCGGGCGACGAAGCCTGGTCGATCAGCGCCGCTGACGAAGTCAGGCCGGTCACCGCCGGCGACGAAGTGCGGCCGGTCACCGCTGACAGCGAAGGCGTCGACCTCGTCGCACGGGTCGCCGACTCGCTCCGCCGCACCGCCGCCTTCATCGGCGAACGCCGGGAACGCCCCGCCGACGCTTCCGACCTGTTCCTCGCCGCCGAGCAGGCGCTGGTGCTCGGCCATCCGCTGCACCCGACCCCGAAGAGCCGGGAAGGGCTCTCGGACGGTGACGCCCGCCTGTACTCGCCCGAGGCACGCGGATCGTTCCCCCTGCACTGGCTCGCCGTCGATCCCTCGGCACTGGCCACCGACTCCGCCTGGACCGAGGGCGGCCGCC
Source organism: Streptomyces sp. NPDC001027 (assembly GCF_040299045.1). Taxonomy (NCBI): domain Bacteria; kingdom Bacillati; phylum Actinomycetota; class Actinomycetes; order Kitasatosporales; family Streptomycetaceae; genus Streptomyces; species Streptomyces sp. NPDC001027. The sequence goes on along the minus strand of NZ_JBEPBI010000028.1, from coordinate 48,828 downwards.
CCGTCCCCGCCGCCGTGCTGACGGCCCGGCTCGCCGGCCGCGGCCTGCCGCTGCCCGAGGGCTTCGCGGCGCTGCCGATGCATCCCTGGCAACTGCGCGAGGCACGGCGCCGGCCGGAGGTCCGAGCCCTGCTCGACGCCGGACTGCTCAAGGACCTCGGCGCGCACGGCCCGCCCTGGCACCCGACCTCCTCCGTGCGCACCGTCCACCGCTCCGGCGCCCCCGCGATGCTCAAACTCTCGCTGGGACTGCGCATCACCAACTCCCGGCGCGAGAACCTCCGCAAGGAACTCCACCGCGGCGTCGAGGTGCACCGCCTGCTGCGCGCCGGGCTGGCACGGCGGTGGCGGGCCGCCCACCCCGGCTTCGACATCGTCCGGGACCCGGCCTGGCTCGCCGTCGACGGTCCGGACGGCCTCCCGCTGACCGGCCTCGACGTGGTGATCCGCCACAACCCGTTCACTCCGGGGGACGACGTCGCCTGCCTCGCCGGTCTCGTCGCCCCCCGGCCGAACGGCCCGCGCGGGGCCGCCGGCGCGGTTCGCCCGGACGCAGCGGCCGTCCCCCGCTCGAGGCTGGCCTCGATCGTCCACCGCCTCGCCCGACACACCGGACGGTCCGTCGCAGCGGTCGCCGCCGAGTGGTTCCTGCGCTACCTGGAACGGGTGGTCCGCCCCGTCCTGTGGCTCGACGGCGAGGCGGGCATCGCACTGGAGGCACACCAGCAGAACACCCTCCTCCTGCTGGACGCCGACGGCTGGCCCACGGGCGGCCGCTACCGCGACAACCAGGGCTACTACTTCCGCGAGTCCCGCCGCGCGGACCTCGCCGCCCGGCTGCCAGGCATCGGCGAGGCCGGCGACACCTTCGTGGACGACGAGGTCACCGACGAGCGCTTCTGCTACTACCTGGGAATCAACAACGTCCTCGGTCTCGTCGGCGCGTTCGGTTCGCAGCGGCTCGCCGACGAGCGGCTGCTGCTCGCCGCCCTCCGCCGCTTCCTCGCGGACGCCGCCCGCGGCCCGCGCCGGCTGCGCAGCTCGCTGCCCGCGCGGCTGCTCGACTCGCCGGTGCTGCGCTGCAAGGCCAATCTGCTGACGCGGCTGCACGGCCTCGACGAACTGGTCGGACCGGTGGACACCCAGTCCGTCTACGTCACGGTCCCCAATCCGCTGCGTGCCTGAGCCGGGGGAGACCGACGTCCGCCCGGCGTCGCCTGCCCTGTGCCCCCTGCCGCCACTCGCCTGCCGTGCGTGCGTCCGTCCGAGAGGAGCCCTGCGTGCGGTCCGTCGAGACCGGAAGCGAACTCCGTCCCGTTCCCGTGCCCGCCCCGGCCGCCAACGCCGTCGCCGGTCTCGGCCTCGGTGTCGGGGACTGGGGCACCGCCAGGACGCCGGTGGGCGCGTTCCGCCTCGTCCCCGTACGCCTTGACCGGGACCTGCCCCTCGTCGGCCGGTGGATGAACGACCCCGCCGTCGCGGCCTTCTGGGAACTGGCGGGACCCCGCCGCGTCACCGCGCGACACCTGCGCGGACAACTCGCCGGCGACGGGCGCAGCGTCCCGTGCCTGGGAGTGCTCGAAGGGCGGCCCATGAGCTATTGGGAGATCTACCGTGCCGATCTCGATCCCCTGGCCGGCCACTATCCGGCCCGGCCGTACGACACCGGGATCCACCTGCTCATCGGCCGTCCCGCCGACCGGGGGCGAGGGCTCGGGAGCCTGCTGCTGCGCGCCGTCGCCGATCTCGTCCTGGCCGGCCTGCCCGCGTGCGTCCGGGTGGTGGCCGAGCCCGACCTGCGCAACGTGCCGTCCGTCGCCGCGTTCCTGAGCGCCGGATTCCGGTTCTGCGCCGAGCTGGATCTTCCCGCCAAACGGGCCGCCCTCATGGTCCGGGACCGGAGCCCGCGTGATCGGCTGTGAACCCCGTCGCCGGTTCTCGTCGGTCCCCACCCGTCCACATCCGTCCACACCGAACTTCGGCGGTCTTTCGCGGTCGGGCATGGTCGACTCTCGATCGTCGACCGGTCGTCCACCGTGCCGACCCGGTCATCTTCGTTCGCCTCGCCTCCCCGCGGCGCGAGGGCGCCGTCTTGATCACCTCCCTCCCGTCCGCCTCGACCGCCCGATTGTCAGTGCCGCGCCGTAGGGTGGTCGCGCTATGACGAAGCCCTCACTCCCCGAACTCCTGCATGCCGCCGTCGCCGCCGTCGGAGGCACGGAGCGCCCCGGCCAGGTGACCATGGCCGAATCCGTCGCCGAGGCGATCGACGACGGTTCCCATCTGCTGGTCCAGGCCGGCACCGGTACCGGTAAGTCGCTCGGCTACCTCGTGCCCGCGCTCGCCCACGGGGAGCGCGTCGTGGTGGCGACCGCCACGCTGGCCCTGCAGCGCCAGCTCGTGGAGCGGGATCTGCCGCGCACGGTCGACGCGCTGCACCCGCTGCTGCGCCGCCGCCCGGAGTTCGCGATGCTCAAGGGCAGATCGAACTACCTGTGTCTGCACCGACTCCACGAAGGCGTCCCGCAGGACGAGGAGGAGGGCCTCTTCGACCAGTTCGAGGCCGCCGCGCCCAGCAGCAAGCTGGGCCAGGACCTGCTGCGACTGCGGGACTGGTCGGACGAGACCGAGTCCGGTGACCGCGACGATCTGACGCCGGGCGTGTCCGACCGGGCCTGGGCGCAGATCTCGGTCTCCTCCCGGGAGTGCCTGGGCGCGACCAAGTGCGCGTACGGCGCCGAGTGCTTCGCGGAGATGGCCCGTGAGCGCGCGAAACTGGCCGATGTCGTCGTCACCAACCACGCCCTGCTCGCCATCGACGCCATCGAGGGCGCTCCCGTCCTTCCGCAGCACGAGGTGCTGATCGTCGACGAGGCCCACGAGCTGGTCTCGCGGGTCACCGGCGTCGCGACGGGCGAGCTCACCCCCGGCCAGGTCAACCGGGCGGTGCGCCGGGCGGCCAAGCTGGTCGACGAAAAGGCGGCCGACCAGCTGCAGACGGCCGCCGAGGGCTTCGAGCGGCTGATGGAGCTGGCGCTGCCCGGCCGTCTGGAGGAGGTCCCGGAGGATCTCGGCTACGCGCTCATGGCGCTGCGCGACGCCGCGCGGACCGTCATCTCCGCCATCGGCTCGACCCGCGACAAGTCGGTCCAGGACGAGGACGCGGTCCGCAAGCAGGCGCTGGCCTCGGTCGAGTCGGTGCACGACGTGGCGGAGCGGATCACCAACGGATCCGAGTGGGACGTCGTGTGGTACGAGCGGCACGACCGTTTCGGCGCGTCGCTGCGCGTCGCCCCGATGTCGGTCTCGGGCCTGCTGCGGGAGAAGCTCTTCACGGACCGCTCCGTCACCCTCGCCTCGGCCACCTTGAAGCTGGGCGGCGACTTCAACGGAGTGGGCGCTTCGATGGGGCTGGCCCCGGAGGGCACGCAGGGGGACGACGTCCCGCAGTGGAAGGGCATCGACGTCGGCTCGCCCTTCGACTACCGCAAGCAGGGCATCCTCTACGTCGCCAAACACCTCGCGCGCCCCGCGCGGGACGGCGACCGCGCCGACATGCTCGACGAGCTGACGGAACTGATCCAGGCAGCCGGCGGCCGCACCCTCGGCCTCTTCTCCTCCATGCGTGCGGCCCAGCTCGCCGCCGAGGAACTGCGCGTGCGCATCCCCGAGTTCCCGATCCTCCTCCAGGGCGAGGAGACGCTCGGCGAGCTGATCAAGAACTTCTCGGCAGATCCGCGGACCTGTCTGTTCGGCACGCTGTCGCTCTGGCAGGGCGTCGACGTCCCCGGCCCCAGCTGCCAGCTCGTCGTCATGGACAAGATCCCCTTCCCGCGGCCTGACGACCCCCTCATGAGCGCGCGCCAGAAGGCGGTGGAGGAAGCCGGAGGCAACGGCTTCATGGCGGTGGCGGCCACCCACGCGGCACTGCTCATGGCACAGGGGGCGGGCCGACTCGTCCGGGCGTCGGGAGACCGCGGGGTCGTCGCCGTCCTGGACCAGCGGCTGGCGACGGCCCGCTACGGCAGCTATCTCAAGGCGTCCCTGCCCGACTTCTGGTACACCACGGACCCCCACCAGGTCCGCAGGTCGCTGGCGGCGATCGACGCGAAGGCGAAGCAGGCGGAGGCAGACAAGGCACAGACGGATCCGGAGACGGAGCGGACGGAGCCGGAGCAGGCGGAGGCAGAGACGGAGTAGACCGGCCGGGCGGCCGAGGCCCGGGCCCTCGAGGGTCCGGGCGCAGCACAGGGCCCCGGAACCGGCGCAGGGATCCCGGGGCCCAGTCAGGGGGACGGGAAGGGCCCGTCCGTCGCTGTGCTCAGACGCGGCGGAGTACGGCCACCACCTTGCCGAGGATCGTCGCGTCGTCGCCGGGGATCGGCTCGTAGGCGGCGTTGTGCGGGAGCAGCCACACATGGCCGTCCTCGCGCTTGAAGCGCTTCACGGTCGCCTCGCCGTCGAGCATCGCGGCCACGATGTCGCCGTTCTCCGCGACGGGCTGGCGGCGCACGGTGACCCAGTCGCCGTCGCAGATCGCGGCCTCGATCATCGAGTCGCCGACGACCTTCAGCACGAACAGCTCGCCGTCTCCGACCAGCTGCCGGGGGAGCGGGAAGACGTCCTCCACCGACTCCTCGGCGAGGATAGGGCCGCCGGCGGCGATGCGGCCGACGAGCGGGACGTACGACGCGGCGGGCTTGCCGGCGGTGTCCGTGGGCTGCACGGAGACCGCCTGGTCGGAGCCCCGCACCTCGTACGCGCGCGGGCGGTGGGGGTCACGGCGCAGGAAGCCCTTGCGCTCCAGTGCCATCAGCTGGTGTGCGACCGACGAGGTGCTGGACAGGCCGACCGCCTGACCGATCTCCCGCATCGACGGGGGGTATCCGCGCCGCTGTACGGAATCCCTGATGACCTCGATCACCCTGCGCTGCCGGTCCGTGAGTCCCGAGCTGTCCGCGCGGATCCCTGGAGGTCGGCCCGGCAGGGAGCGCTTGTGTCCCTCGGGATTCATTTCGTTCATCGCATGCACCGGCTCGAGTCGGCCCTGGGAGCGGTCCTGGGCGGTGATGGTGGCACTGTCTGCGGTGGTGGTCACGTCGGCCCCTCTCGGTTGTCTCCCTGCTGGACAACGGTAGTGGCTTTCGAAAGGTTGCGCCAAACACACGTTCGAGTGAAAAAGCGCGCATCGCCTGACTTGATCACGTGTCGGGGTGTATGGCTGACGCGGGTTCTCCCGGCGGAGGGGCGAAGTCGCCGTCGTACCCGTTGTTGTAGTCTTCACCGCCGGAGTCGACGACCTTGCGAGGCGTGGCCCAGTCTGCCATCAGGCCCCCCGAGGATCCGGGAACGGGCCCCGCTCTGCGCGAGAGCCCCACCGCTCCTCCTCGTGGCGCTCACGGTATCGCCGCACGGGCCCCGCGGGCGTGACTGCACGGGTGCACGCGCGCGTGCAGGTGTGGGCTCTCGGGTGTGCGGCCGTTCCGCTTGCGGATGCGTGTGTGCGTGTACACGCAGGCCCTGGGGGCATCCGGACAGGCGGTCCCGCGCGGACGGTTTCGGGTGCTCGGCGTGACCGCCGGAACGCGTGCCGTGAGATCTCGGACGCGACACGCGATACAGCCTGGTTGTATGAGCCAATCCCAACATCTAGTGGTTGGATGACGGCAGCAGCCCAGAAGTTGTGGTCCCCGGTGTCTTCGGATGCTCATGGATCCCCTATGCTTGGGGCTGCTTCGAGGGGCCCGTGAGGCCTGGCGAGGCCATCGAGTCTGCTGTGAGGAGGGTTGGAGTTCATGCACTGCCCCTTCTGCAGGCACCCCGACAGCCGTGTCGTCGACAGTCGGACCACGGACGACGGCACGTCGATCCGTCGGCGCCGCCAGTGCCCTGACTGCTCCCGTCGTTTCACGACCGTGGAGACGTGCTCGCTGATGGTGGTCAAGCGGTCCGGGGTCACCGAACCGTTCAGCCGCACGAAGGTCATCAACGGCGTGCGCAAGGCGTGCCAGGGGCGGCCGGTCACCGAGGACGCTCTCGCCCAGCTCGGTCAGCGGGTCGAGGAAGCGGTGCGGGCCACCGGAAGCGCCGAGTTGACCACCCACGACGTGGGGCTGGCCATACTCGGTCCGCTGCAGGAACTCGACCTTGTCGCCTATCTGCGCTTCGCCTCCGTCTACCGGGCGTTCGACTCGCTCGAGGACTTCGAGGCAGCCGTCGCGGAACTCAGGCGCGGACCGGAAGGGTTCGACGCGGACGACGACGACCGCGCGGACGACGCCCGGGCCGAGGACGACACAGGAGCCGTCACGGGGAGCCGGGATGACGGCGGCGGGCCGGCAGGGACCGTGCAGGTCCCCGAGCCCGCACACGCCACCGACTGACCGACGGGCCGGAGCCGGACTCGACAGTCCTGGCGGCCGGTGCGGCGGCGGACGAAGACCTGCTGTGGGCGAGGGCGAGTGGACGCCCGCAGCACCAGACAGAACAACGTGCCACGGGAACAACGTGGCATTTCAGGGCGTTTTCGCCCGCAGAGGGAGGCGGCATGACAGAGACGGCGAGCGGTCCGGCACGAGGTTCCCGATCCAAGGGCGCCAAGACCACCAAGGGCCTGCGTATCGAGCGCGTCCACACCACCCCCGGAGTTCATCCGTACGACGAGGTGGTCTGGGAGCGCCGTGACGTCGTCATGACCAACTGGCGCGACGGCTCGGTCAACTTCGAGCAGCGTGGCGTCGAGTTCCCCGACTTCTGGTCGGTGAACGCGGTCAACATCGTCACCAGCAAGTACTTCCGGGGCGCCGTCGGCACCCCGCAGCGCGAGACCGGGCTCAGGCAGCTGATCGACCGCATCGTGAAGACGTACCGGAAGGCCGGCGAGGACCACAGCTACTTCGCTTCGCCCGCCGACGCCGAGATCTTCGAGCACGAGCTGGCCTACGCCCTCCTGCACCAGATCTTCAGCTTCAACAGCCCCGTCTGGTTCAACGTGGGCACCCCGCAGCCCCAGCAGGTCTCCGCCTGCTTCATCCTGTCCGTCGACGACTCCATGGAGTCCATCCTCGACTGGTACAAGGAAGAGGGCATGATCTTCAAGGGCGGCTCCGGCGCCGGCCTGAACCTCTCCCGCATCCGCTCCTCCAAGGAGCTCCTCTCCTCGGGCGGCAACGCCTCCGGCCCGGTCTCCTTCATGCGCGGCGCCGACGCCTCCGCCGGCACCATCAAGTCCGGCGGCGCCACCCGTCGCGCGGCCAAGATGGTCGTCCTCGACGTGGACCACCCGGACGTCGAGGACTTCATCGCCACCAAGGTGAAGGAGGAGGAGAAGATCCGCGCCCTGCGCGACGCGGGCTTCGACATGGACCTCGGCGGCGACGACATCACGTCCGTCCAGTACCAGAACGCCAACAACAGCGTCCGCGTGAACGACGAGTTCATGACGGCCGTCGAGAACGGCGCCGAGTTCGGTCTCCGCGCCCGGATGACCGGCGAGATCATCGAGAAGGTCGACGCCAAGGCGCTCTTCCGCAAGCTCGCCGAGGCCGCGTGGGCCTGTGCCGACCCGGGCATCCAGTACGACGGCGTGATCAACAACTGGCACACCTGCCCCGAGTCCGGCCGGATCACCGCGTCGAACCCGTGCAGCGAGTACATGCACCTGGACAACACGTCCTGCAACCTCGCCTCGCTGAACCTGATGAAGTTCCTCAAGGACGACAGCAAGGGCCACCAGTCCTTCGACGCCGACCGCTTCCAGAAGGTCGTCGAGCTCGTCATCACCGCGATGGACATCTCCATCTGCTTCGCGGACTTCCCGACGCAGAAGATCGGCGAGAACACGCGCGCGTTCCGCCAGCTCGGCATCGGCTACGCCAACCTCGGCGCCCTGCTGATGGCGACCGGCCACGCGTACGACTCCGACGGCGGCCGCTCCCTGGCCGGCGCCATCACGTCCCTGATGACCGGCACGGCCTACCGCCGCTCCTCCGAGCTGGCCGCGGTCGTCGGACCCTACGACGGCTACGCCCGCAACGCCGACGCCCACAACCGCGTCATGAAGCAGCACTCCGACGCCAACGCCACGGCCGTCCGCATGGACGACCTGGACACCCCGGTGTGGGCCGCCGCCACGGAGGCCTGGCAGGACGTGCTGCGCCTCGGCGAGAAGAACGGCTTCCGCAACTCCCAGGCGTCCGTGCTCGCCCCGACCGGCACCATCGGTCTCGCGATGTCCTGCGACACCACCGGCGTCGAGCCCGACCTCGCCCTGGTCAAGTTCAAGAAGCTGGTCGGCGGCGGCTCGATGCAGATCGTCAACGGCACCGTGCCGCAGGCCCTGCGCCGCCTGGGTTACCAGGAGGAGCAGATCGAGGCGATCGTCGCCCACATCGCCGAGAACGGCAACGTGATCGACGCCCCCGGTCTCGCGCACGAGCACTACGAGGTGTTCGACTGCGCCATGGGCGAGCGTGCCATCTCCCCGATGGGTCACGTCCGCATGATGGCCGCGATCCAGCCGTGGATCTCCGGAGCCATCTCCAAGACGGTCAACATGCCGGAGACGGCGACCGTCGAGGAGGTCGAGGAGATCTACTTCGAGGCCTGGAAGCTCGGCGTCAAGGCCCTCGCCATCTACCGCGACAACTGCAAGGTCGGCCAGCCTCTCTCCGCGAAGACCAAGGAGAAGGAGAAGACCGAGGTCACGGAGAAGGCCGAGGAGACGATCCGCGCCGCGGTCGAGAAGGTCATCGAGTACCGCCCGGTCCGCAAACGGCTCCCCAAGGGCCGTCCCGGCATCACGACCTCGTTCACGGTCGGCGGCGCCGAGGGCTACATGACCGCCAACTCCTACCCGGACGACGGTCTCGGCGAGGTCTTCCTGAAGATGTCCAAGCAGGGCTCGACCCTCGCCGGAATGATGGACGCCTTCTCCATCGCGGTCTCCGTCGGTCTCCAGTACGGCGTGCCCCTGGAGACGTACGTCTCGAAGTTCACCAACATGCGCTTCGAGCCGGCCGGCATGACCGACGACCCGGACGTGCGGATGGCGCAGTCGATCGTCGACTACATCTTCCGACGTCTGGCGCTCGACTTCCTGCCGTTCGAGACGCGTTCCGCGCTCGGCATCCACTCCGCCGAGGAGCGCCAGCGCCACCTGGAGACCGGTTCGTACGAGCCGACCTTCGAGGAGGAGAACGTGGACGTCGAGGGTCTGGCCCAGTCGGCCCCGCGTCCGACGGACCTCAAGGCCGTCGCCACGCCGAAGGCCGAGGTCGAGGCCGTCGAGCCCGCCCCGAAGCAGGTCCACACCAGCGCCGAACTGGTGGAGATGCAGCTGGGCATCCAGGCCGACGCCCCGCTCTGCTTCTCCTGCGGCACGAAGATGCAGCGCGCGGGTTCCTGCTACATCTGCGAGGGCTGCGGATCCACGAGCGGCTGCAGCTGACGTCGGTCGTCCGCTGGAACTGACCAGCTCGTCAGGGCGGTGGAGTCGATGTCCGGCTCCGCCGCCCTCGGCGTTCCCCGGGCCCGGGCGTTCCCCGAGTGCGGGCGTTTCCCCGAGTCCGGCGACGGTCAGGGGCGGCGCATCCGGCCCATGATCCGGGTGAACGCCGACGGGTCGTCCTCGAAGCCCTGCACGCCGGAGTGGAACGACCAGCTGTCGGACGACTCGCGGACGAACTCCCCGACCGTCGCCGCCGTCGCGCCGAGGACGTCGCCGAAGTCGTTCTCGTCCAGGACGGTGTAGCCCTCCCTTATCCGGAAGGCGGGGTTCAGCACGCTGACGAACGTCCGGTGCTCCTGGATCTGCTGGATGACGACGCCGATGACCACGCGCGCGTACCGCGCGTCCAGGCGGTCGAGTTCCAGCGTCATGACCTCGTCCCAGCCGAAGCCCTTGCCGTCCTTGCTGTCCCGGTTGAGATAGATCGTGCCGTCGGGGGAGCGGCTGTCGAAGTGCACCACGTAGGCCGGCTCACCCTGCGGGTCGTTCGTCAGATACGTCGCGGCCACGATGTCCAGGTCGGTCGGCGGCCGACCTGCCGGGCTCGGGTCCCACTTGAGCGACATCTCGATCTTGCGGATGCCCTTGTTCAGTCCGCTCACCGGACTTCCCCTCCCCGTTTCCCGCGTCTTGCCGTCGTCACCCCGAACTGCTCGGTCGCCAGGGCCGGTTGTCCATCCTGCCACGGGGGCGTGCGCCGTCGCAGGCCTGCTCTCTTCCGGAGCGTGACCAACGCCACGCTCCCTGGCCTTACCATGGCGCGGTGCTGGTCAAGTGGATTCGCTGCACCGTGGTGGACCGCCGCGGTTTCGAACGGGGACAGCGAAAGTGGGCGGGGCTTCTGGGGGAGCCGGGGTTCCGGGGACAGGGCGGGGGCTGGAGCAGGGCACGGCCCTCCGTCGCGCATGTCTTCGCCTTCTGGGAGAGCCGTGCCTTCTACGACTCCTTCATGGCCCGCTCCCACGACCGGCTGGCGACCGCCCAGGCGGGCACGTTCAAGGACGCGCAGGCGCGGCTGTTCGACCACCGCTTCGACGTGAAAACGGGTTTCGAGCCCCGCTTCACCGACTCCGACGTGGTGCGGGTGGCCCTGTGCCGCGTCCACGAGGAACGCGCCGAGCACTTCACCCTGATGCAGGAGAAGGTCTGGAACCCGGCCATGGCCGGCTCCCCGGGGATGATCCGGGGCATGTTCGCCGAGGCGCCCGGCCATGAGTTCCTGGTGCTGTCGATGTGGCGCTCACAGGCCGAGCACGGCAAGTACCGCACCGAGCGCGTGGAGCGGCTCGCCCTCCGTGCCCAGACGGAGGCGGACATCGCCTCCCTCACCGGCGACATCGTCGAACTCGAGCCGGGCTGGACGGTCTGACCCCGGTCCAGGGGGTGATGAAGGTGCGCCGTCTGGCGTCTTCCGGTGCGGATCGATGTGACCTACGCCGTATGGAGGCCGCCGGAGTGCTCGATCGGGCGTCGGTCGATCTAGGGTCTTGGCATGGCACGACCACGGCGTATCGTCCTTGTCCGGCACGGCGAGTCGACGGGCAATGTTGACGACACCGTCTACGAGCGAGAACCCGATCATGCCCTGGGCCTGACGGAGCGGGGCCGCCGGCAGGCGGAGGAGACGGGAAAGCACCTGCGGGAGGTCTTCGGCCGCGAGCGGGTCAGCGTGTACGTCTCCCCCTACCGGCGTACGCACGAGACCCTCGGGGCCTTCCACCTCGACCCCGAGCTCATACGCGTACGGGAGGAGCCCCGCCTGCGTGAGCAGGACTGGGGAAACTGGCAGGACCGCGACGACGTCCAGTTGCAGAAGACCTACCGGGACGCCTACGGACACTTCTTCTACCGGTTCGCGCAGGGGGAGAGCGGAGCCGACGTCTACGACCGCGTGGGCGGCTTCCTGGAGAGCCTGTTCCGCAGCTTCGAGGCCCCCGACCACCCTCCGAACGTGCTCCTCGTGACGCACGGGCTGGCGATGCGGCTGTTCTGCATGCGCTGGTTCCACTGGACGGTCGCCGACTTCGAGTCGCTCGCCAATCCCGGGAACGCCGAGACGCGGATGCTCGTTCTCGGCGAGGACGGCAAATACACCCTCGACCTGCCGTTCAACCGCTGGCGGGAGCCGGAGCCGTACGGAATCACCGGAGATAGAGTGGCAGAGAGATGACAGCCGATTCCTCGCCCGCAGGGCGCCTCGACCGGGCCCTCGCCAGTCTGCGCGGTCTCGCCGTGGGCGACGCGCTGGGCTCGCAGTTCTTCGTTCCGGTGAACTTCCCCCTGCTCCAGCGCCGCGAGCTGCCGCCCGGACCGTGGCAGTGGACGGACGACACCGAGATGGCGTGCTCCGTCGTCGCTGTCCTGGCCGCGCACCACCGCATCGACCAGGACGCCCTGGCTCGCTCCTTCGCGGAGCACCACGACTTCGACCGCGGATACGGCCCCGCCGTCAACCGACTGCTGCGGCTCGTCAGGGAGGGCGCGGACTGGCGTGAGCTGTCGGCCGCCCTGTTCAACGGGCAGGGTTCCTGGGGCAACGGCGCCGCGATGCGCGTCGCCCCGCTCGGCGCCTGGTACGCGGACGACCCGGAGCAGGCGACCCACCAGGCCGAGATCTCCGCCTATCCCACGCATCAGCACCGGGAAGCCGTGGTCGGGGCCATGGCCGTCGCCGCGGCCGCCGCGCTGGCAGCCGCACCCGGAGGGCCGCCCAGTGCCGAGGCGCTGCTGGACGGCATCGTCGCCCTCGTGCCGAAGAGCGCCGTCGGCGCCGGGCTGCGCCGCGCCCGGGACATGCTCGACTACGCCGACGCGGGCACCGTGGCGGCCGTCCTGGGCTGCGGACGGCGTACGTCCGCCCATGACACCGTCCCCTTCGCGGTCTGGTCGGCCGCCCGCGCCCTCGGCGACTTCGAGACGGCGTTCTGGACGACCGCGCAGGTCGGCGGGGACGTGGACACGACCTGCGCGATCGTGGGCGGCATCCTGGCCGGCGGGAAGGCGGGAACGCCGCCGGCCGTGTGGACGGGACAGGTCGAGGCTCTTCCGGAGTGGCTGCCCGGCAGCGCGTGACGAGGCCGGCGCTCACCGCCGTGTGACGGTGCGGCTGCTCGCCACCGCGTGAGTGCGGTGCCCGTGTGGGAGGCGTGCCCGTCCGCGGCGGACCGCCGCAACCGGCCGCGAAAACTCTCCGTGTCGGATGGGAACTCTGAGTGACCGCTCGGCGTTGTCCGGGTATCGGCGCGTGATGCGTGCGAAGCCCAGGCGTGAGGTGCGCGAAGCCCGCCTCGGGGCGTGGGCGGGACGGTGCGGGGTCGGGGAGCGATCCAGGGGGTGGGTATGAGGTTCGTGCTGGCAGTGCTGTTCGTGATCACGTCGTTGTCCCGAGGCCGCCGACAGGGCCGCCTCCGGGGAGCCCGTCGCTGCGCTGTGGCAGGCGGTGTCGCTCCCGGGGCGGCCCTTACGTGCGCACGGTCACCCCACTGCGGGGCCCGCCGTGCCGGACAGCGCTTCCAGGTCGCTCTTGCGGACCCGGATCACGAAGAAGGCCGTCACCAGAGCGAGCACAGCCATGGCGGCGGCCGGCACGAACGCCGTCGAGATGCCGTGGGCGAGCACCTCGTGTCCCCAGGGGGCGGGAAGCTGGTGCGTCGTGGCGAATTCCGCCTTCTGCTGCGGGGTGCCGTCGGCGAGGAACCGGGGCAGCTGCTTCTCCGCCTCGTCCTTGCTCGCGGACCCGAAGACGGTCGTCAGAATGGACAACCCGAGCGAGCCGCCGACCTGTTGCGTGGCGTTGAGCAGCCCGGAGGCCGCGCCCGCCTCGTGCGGGGCGACGCCGGACACCGCTGTGACGGTGACCGTCACGAAGTTGAGCCCCATGCCGAAGGCGAAGACCAGCATGGGCCCGAGCACCCCGCCGGCGTAGGAGCTGTCCGGGGTGATGAACGCCTGCCAGGTGAGTCCGACCGCCACCAGCGCGGACCCGGCCAGCATGAACGGCTTGGGGCCGAGCACCGGCAGGAAGCGCTGCGACAGGCCCGCGCCCGTCGCGATGGCGACGGTGACCGGAAGGAAGGCCAGGCCTGCCTTGATCGGGCTGTACCCCAAGATGTTCTGCACGAAGAGGACGATGTAGAAGAACATGCCGAACATCGCGGCAGCGAGGCTCAGCATGATCACGTACGTGCCGGAGCGGTTGCGGTCGGCGAACATCTTCAGCGGGGTGATCGGCTCCTTGGCCCGCATCTCGGTGAAGACGAAGCCGATCAGCAGGATCGCGGCCGCCGCGAACGCGCCGAGGGTCAGGCCGTCCCGCCAGCCCTCCTCGGCCGCACGGATGAAGGCGTAGACCAGGGAGGCCATGCCGGCCGTCGACGTCAGTGCGCCCGCGACGTCGAAGCGACCGGGATGACGCTCGGACTCGTTGATGTACAGCGGCGCGACGGCGGCGATCAGCACGCCGATGGGCACGTTCACGAACAGCACCCAGCGCCAGTCGAGCCACTCGGTGAGCATGCCGCCCGCGAGCAGTCCGATGGCTCCGCCGCCCGCGGAGACGGCCGCGAAGACGCCGAAGGCCCGGTTGCGCTCGGGGCCCTCGGGGAACGTCGTGGTGATCAGCGCCAGAGAGGTGGGCGACGCGATGGCGCCGCCGACGCCCTGCAGGGCCCGTGCGGCCAGCAACTGCCAGGGCTCCTGGGCCAGTCCGCCCAGGAGCGAGGCGAAGGTGAAGATCAGGATGCCGGCCATGAAGGCCCGGCGTCGGCCGAGGATGTCGCCCGCTCGGGCGCCGAGCAGCAGCAGTCCGCCGAAGGTGAGCGTGTAGGCGCTGACCACCCAGGTGAGGTCGGTGGTGCTGAACTTGAGCGCGTCTTGAATGTGCGGGAGTGCGATGTTCACAATCGTCGCGTCGAGTACCACCATGAGTTGGCAGGCCGCGATGACGGTGAGCGCGATGCCGGGGTGTCCCGCCCGGCGGGTCGCACCCGGTTTCTGCTTCTGGATCAACTGAGAGGTCGTCACTATGGGTCCCCCACAAGAGCATTAGTGAACGCTGGCGTTCACTGGCGCGTCAACGGTAGTGAGTCCTCGGTAGTGAACGCAAGCGTTCACTCGTGGCGTCGCCCCGGCGGCGTGTCCCCCGTCGCGATCCCGCAGGGCCTCACCGGCCCGGCCTCGCTCCACCCCGCTCCCCGCCCACCTGCAGTCCCTGCTTCGCCCGCGGTCCCTGCATCACCCGCAATCCCCGCTCCTACTGCTCGCTGGAGACAGTCAGATGGTTACTTCGCGCTGGACGGCCGCCCCCGCTCAGGCGACCTCCCTTCGCCGGCGCGGCGCCGTGCTCGAACGCGCGATTCTCGATGCCGCGCTGGATCAGTTGGGCACGGTCGGCTGGAACGGCCTCACGATGGAGGGAGTCGCGGCCGGCGCCCAGACCGGCAAAGCGGCCGTCTACCGTCGCTGGCCGTCCAAGGAGGACCTGGTCGCCGACGCTCTGCGGGCCGGACTGCCCAGGTTCGACGGCGTTCCGGACCTGGGCAGTGTGCGGGCGGATCTGGTGGCCCTGTGCCGGACCGCGCGGGACGCGATGTACTCCCGCCCCGGTTTCGCGCTGCGCTCGTTGATTCACGAATGCGATCCGTCCCAGGCGGGACGCTTCCAGGCCCTGATCCTCGAGGGGGTGGTGGAGCCCACCGTCGCGCTCCTGCACGAGGTGATCAGCCGGGGAATCGAGAGGGGGGAGGTGCGGCCCGACGCGGCGAACAGCTACGTCTTCGACGTCATCCCGGCAGTCATGATGTACCGATCCAAGATGTGCTCGTGCGAATGGAACGACCGTGATCTCGACGAGATGATCGACCAGCTCATGTTGCCGCTGCTGCGGCCGGACGCGTCCTGAACGGCGGCGCGGCGACGCCGGAATCGGGCGATGCCGCGGCCCGGCGACCGCCGAGCGGACCGGGGGTGTCGCTCCGGGATCCGGTCGGCGTAACCTAAGGACGCCATGCCGTACGAACCGCCTACTCACACCGTCGAGCGCTCCCTTCGCGCCACGACCGGAGCGAAGATCATTGCCGGTGTCGACGAGGTGGGCCGCGGCGCCTGGGCCGGACCCGTCACCGTCTGCGCGGCGGTCACCGGGCTACGCCGACCGCCCGCGGGCCTCACCGACTCCAAACTCCTCACCCTCAAGCGACGCACCGCGCTCTCCGCGGTGCTGCTCGACTGGGTGACGTCGCACGCCCTCGGGCACGCCTCCCCGGAGGAGATCGACGATCTGGGGATGACCGCCGCGCTGCGGCTCGCCGCCGGACGCGCGCTGGACGCCCTTCCGGTCCGGCCGGACGCGGTGATCCTCGACGGCAAGCACGACTATCTCGGCGCTCCGTGGCAGGTCCGCACGGTGATCAAGGGTGACCAGTCGTGCGTGGCGGTCGCGGCGGCCTCGGTGATCGCCAAGGTGCAGCGCGACAAAATGATGGCCGAACTGGGCATCGAACATGCAGACTTCGGCTTTGCGGACAACGCCGGTTACCCGTCGCCCGTGCACAAGGCCGCACTGGAGGAGCGGGGCCCCACCCCGTACCACCGGTTGTCGTGGGCGTATCTTGATGCGCTGCCCCAGTGGCGGCACCTCAAGAAGGCCCGCAGCTGGGCGGACGGAAGCGCTCCGGAGATCGAAGGCCAGCTCGGCTTCGACTTCTGACGACTCCGGCCGCACTGATGTGCCACCCACTGGCGCGTGTCGTGCCAACGTTTGATAAATAACAGCTCATGCCTCTCATTCCCGAGGAGCCTCAGATTCACGAGAGTGCCCAGGGTCCCCGCGCGACTCCGGCCAGCGGCCGCACCGCGCCGACCCCTCGACCTGTACCCGGACCCCGTCCCGCGGCTCCGTCGCGTCCCGGTCGTCCCGGACCCCTCCGGCCCACGCCGCCGGCGCAGCGCGCGCCGCGTGACGGGGCAGTCAAGCCCGGGCCGCCGGCCACGGCTTCCCCTGCCGCCGCGTCCACTTCGGCGGCTCCTCAGGTCCAGTTGATCCCGGCCTCGGCCGAGGGTGCGCTGGACGCCGCCGAGGAGGCTGTGGACCTCCTCCTGGAGTCGGGCCGCGCCCCGGGGGACTTGCTGGTGATCACCACCGGCGAGCAGCACCCCTGGGCCGCCCACGAGCTCTCCTTCGGTGAGGCACCGTACTGGGCGCAGCACGACGCGGGCGACGACGTCTTCTACGCCGCCGCCGCCGTGGCGGGCCGTGCGGGCGTGCGTCCGGTGGTCGTGGTCGCCGTCAACGGCGGCGACGACACGGTGGCCGCGGCTCTGACGCTGGCCCGTACCCGGGCCGGCGCCCTGCTGATCTGCTGCGGCGACCCCCAGCAGATCAACGCGGTGCTGGGCACGGGCGTCTGATCCGCTCCCACGGCTCCACGGCATCCCGGGGTGCACGCCGGGTGCACGGCACGTGTGCCACGAGCGGGTACAGCGTGCACAGAGGCGTCATGCTGCGACGCCTCTGTGGCGTGTCCGGAGCGCCGGCTCGGCTGATCGCGTGAGCTTCGCCTGTCGCCTGTCGCCGGTGATCCGGGGACCGGCGACAGGCGGTCCTGAGGCCGGCGGCCGGTGATCCCCGGGCGGGCGGCCCATGGCCCCCGCACCGGGTGACCGGTGATTCTGCGCCGAACGGTCGCCCTCAGGGGCGGCCGTTCGGGCGTCAGCGGGCGGCAGCGCGGCGCAGTACCTCCGAGGCGGCGCCGCCGGTCCGCGGCAGCGGGGGCGGGGCCTCGGAGAGCGCGAACGGCTCGGGGGCCGACTCCGCGTTGGGCCGACGGCCGCCCCGGCCCTCGCCGAGGACCTGCCAGCCGTCCCGGGTCAGCGTGATGTACGCCCCGCAGCGCAGCCCGTGCAGCGTGCAGGCGTCTCGCAGGCCCCACATCCACGCGCCGTCCTCCTCGGTCCAGCGCGCGTCGCCGTCACGGCAGTAGAGCAGCACGGCGGTGCGCACCGGGGTGCGGCGCCGCAGGTCGTGCGGGATGACCCGGCGCAGCTGGGCGAGCAGTGCGTTGCGGTACATCCAGCCGTCGGTCGACGCCTGGCGACGGGTGAACGAGGCGCTCGCCCGTACCCTCTCGTCCGGGTCGAGCACGGCCACGATCGCGGTGGCCGGCCCCGGCCGGTGCCGAGAGTGCAGCCCGCTGACGACCTCCCGCGGACTGCGCAGCAGCGGGATGCCGGCCGAAGCCCATTCGGCAGGCTCGAGCAAACGGTTGGCGGAAGCGGCGGACGTGTTCGTCGACAACGATGCCGCCGAGGACGGAGCGAATCCGAAGGTCACGATCCTCCCTTCGGCTACGGCCCACACTGCGGGCGGGGCGGATGAGGGGGAGCGCACGCCGCAGCAGAGCCCTAGCGGACGACGGGCCAGCCGTGCGGGGAGCGGACCTCAATTCTTCCTGTCGAACTTGGATGCGGCAACGAGCAATTGGGGCTGCCGACCGTTATATGGCGGCGAGTGACTTATATCCCTACCCGGTGATTCACTGCAGGACGCCTGAGCCCACCGTTCCACTACGGCTCGCCGGGCCTTCTCGGACCCATCGCAAGACCGTCGTCACGCTGCGTGAAGTGGCTCAATGTCAGTGCCATCGGGTTGCATGGAGACATGGACGATCTGGAGCTGCGCAGCGAAGCCGACGCCATCCTCGCCGAGCTCGTCGGCGCCCCCGCGGGGACCGCCCGGCTGCGGGAGGACCAGTGGCAGGCGGTGGCGGCCCTGGTGCGGGAGCGCCGGCGGGCCCTGGTGGTGCAGCGCACCGGATGGGGCAAGTCGGCGGTGTACTTCGTCGCCACCGCTCTGCTGCGCCGGCGCGGCTCGGGTCCGACGGTGATCGTCTCGCCGCTGCTGGCGCTGATGCGCAATCAGGTGGAGGCGGCGGCTCGGGCCGGGATCCGGGCACACACCATCAACTCGGCCAACCCGGAGGAGTGGGAGACCGTGTACGACGAGGTCGAACGCGGTGAGACCGACGTCCTCCTGGTCAGCCCCGAGCGTCTCAACTCCGTCGACTTCCGCGATCAGGTGCTGCCCAAGCTCGCGTCGACGACCGGTCTCCTGGTGGTCGACGAGGCGCATTGCATCTCCGACTGGGGGCACGACTTCCGGCCGGACTACCGTCGGTTGCGGGCGATGCTCGCCGAACTCGCCCCGGGCGTGCCGGTGCTGGCCACGACCGCGACCGCCAACGCCCGGGTGACGGCCGATGTGGCCGAGCAGTTGGGCACCGGCGGCGGTGAGGCCCTGGTGCTCCGCGGCGCGTTGGACCGGGAGAGCCTGCGGCTGGGCGTGGTCCGGCTGCCGGACGCGGCGCACCGTCTGGCCTGGCTCGCCGAGCACCTGGACGAGCTGCCTGGCTCCGGCATCGTCTACGCGCTCACCGTCGCAGCGGCCGAGGAGGCCACCGCCTTTCTGCGGCAGCGCGGCTTCGAGGTGGCGTCCTACACGGGCCGCACGGAGAACGCCGACCGGCTGCAGGCCGAGTCCGACCTGCAGGAGAACCGGGTCAAGGCGCTGGTGGCGACCTCCGCGCTCGGCATGGGGTTCGACAAGCCCGACCTGGGCTTCGTGATCCATCTCGGGTCGCCGTCCTCGCCGATCGCCTACTACCAGCAGGTGGGGCGCGCGGGTCGCGGCGTGGCCCACGCCGACGTGCTGCTGTTGCCGGGCAAGGAGGACGAGGCCATCTGGCGCTACTTCGCCGACACCGCGTTCCCGCCCGAGCAGCAGGTCAGGCAGACCCTCGCGGCTCTCGCCGAGGCCGGACGGCCGCTGTCCGTGCCGGCCCTGGAGACGGCGGTGGATCTCCGGCGCAGCCGACTGGAGACCATGCTGAAGGTGCTGGACGTCGACGGCGCGGTCAAGCGGGTCAAGGGCGGCTGGACGTCCACGGGCGCCCCATGGGTGTACGACGCCGAGCGCTATGCGTGGGTGGCGCGACAGCGGGCCGCGGAGCAGCAGGCCATGCGCGACTACGTGAGCACGTCGGGATGCCGGATGGAGTTCTTGCGCCGGCAGCTGGACGACGAAGGCGCCCGGCCCTGCGGCCGGTGTGACAACTGCGCGGGCCCCTGGGCCGACCCGACGGTCTCTGCGGAGACGCTGACCGGCGCCACGAGAGAGTTGGACCGCCCGGGAGTGGAGGTCGAGCCGCGCCGGATGTGGCCGACCGGGCTTCCCGCGCTGGGCGTCGAGCTGAAGGGCCGGATCCCCGCCAAGGAGCAGTGCGCCGCCGGACGGGCGCTGGGACGCCTGTCGGACATCGGCTGGGGCAACCGGCTGCGCCCGCTGCTGGCTGAGAACGCCCCTGACCAGCCAGTTCCGGACGACGTCCTGAAGGCGGCGGTGGCGGTGCTCGCAGACTGGGCGCGCTCTCCCGAGGGCTGGGCCACGAACGGCCCGGACGCCGCCGCCCGGCCGGTCGGGGTCG
Source organism: Streptomyces sp. NPDC001027 (assembly GCF_040299045.1). Classification (NCBI taxonomy): domain Bacteria; kingdom Bacillati; phylum Actinomycetota; class Actinomycetes; order Kitasatosporales; family Streptomycetaceae; genus Streptomyces; species Streptomyces sp. NPDC001027. The sequence continues at coordinate 28,843 of NZ_JBEPBI010000028.1, read as the reverse complement.
TCGCCGTGCCGTCCCTGTCCCGCCCGCAGCTGGTCGGCTCTCTCGCCGAAGGCATCGCGACCATCGGCCGCCTGCCGTTTCTCGGCGCGCTGACCTACACGGGTCCCGGCGGCGCGCACGCGGCGCGGCGCAGCAACTCCGCCCAGCGCGTCCGGGCACTGTCCGGGGCGTTCGCCGTCTCGGAGGAGCTGGCCGAGGCCCTGGCGGGGTCTCCGGGCCCCGTCCTGCTCGTGGACGACTTCACCGACTCCGGCTGGACCCTCGCCGTGGCGGCGCGGCTGCTGCGCCGGGCCGGCGGGGGAGACGTCCTGCCGCTGGTGCTCGCCACGGCCGGCTGAGCGCTCCCGGCCGCGTTCCCGGTCGCGATCCAGGGCACGCTCAGGTACGAGAGGCCTCAACTTCCCTTTCGGGAAAAGTCGTTTGCCCGAAAGGCGGCACGTCGAGTGAGCGTTGCCGGGTGCATGCACTCGGTGTTACGGTTTTGCCGAGCCCCGTATGGGCCTACGCATGGAGGTAGCGGCTACTCGCCATTACAGAGATCGGCACCGTTCCGTCTCTCGCAGCTCGTCGATCCCACCCGGGGATTGCTGCGCCCACTTTCACTGCGTAGGTATGCGGGGCATTCGTGTGTCGATTTTCCGGTGGCGTGGCTGTCTCTCTGCGATCAGCCGACACCGAAAGGCAGCACATGAGCGAGAATCAGGCCGACGCCAAGGAAAAGGCCGTGACGCGGCAGGAGCAGGCCGAGCGGCGAAACGCGCAGGTTGAGGCCTGGCAGGAGCAGACAGAGGGCTGGGCCGGCTTCGACGTCCATGACTTCCAGCGCGGTGCCATCGCCGAGTTTCGCGCCAACGGGGGCAAGTTGGGCGGAATGTTCGAAGGCTGGACCTTGACCGTGTTGACGACGGTCGGGGCCAGGACCGGCCTGCGCCGCGAAAGCGTCCTGGGATATCTCGAGTTCGACGGAAAAGGCGTCGTCGTCGCCTCCGCGAATGGCGCCGACAAGCATCCCGGTTGGTATCACAACATCCGCAGGAACCCGATCGTGACGGTGGAGACCGGCACCGACGCATATCAGGCGATCGCAGCCGTTCCGCAGCGTCGAGAACGCGACGAGCTTTTCGGCCGCGTGGTCGAGGAGGAGCCGGGCTACGCCGACCACCAGGCCCGCACGGCGCGGGTGATCCCGGTGATCGTGCTGCATCGGATCGGCCCCGTGCCCGGAGCGGAACGGGTCAAAGGGATGGGCGACTGGATCGTCGAGGTGCACGACTGGCTGCGGGGCGAGCTGAAGACGCTTCGCGAACAGGCCGATCGGCTGGTCGAGGGCAGCGCCGCGAGGATCGAGCGGACCGCGCCGGGCCTCGCCCAGCAGATGCGCGCCCGCTGCCTCGATTTCTGCGGCGCGCTGACGAAGCATCACGGAGGTGAGGACATGGCCTTGTTCCCGAGGCTCGCGGAACACTTCCCCGCCTTGGCGCCGGCTTTGGCCCAGCTCGGGGACGAGCACAAGGCGGTGGCGCGAGCCCAACAGGCCATCCGGGAGCTCGTGGACGGTTTCGTCCCCGGCGAGTCCGACCCGAGACGGCTGCGGGAGGAGCTCGAGCGGCTGGCCCAGCGGCTCGAGAGCCACTTCACCTACGAGGAGGAGACGATCGTCACCGCGCTCAACGCGACGGCGCCGGCTCCGTACGTCGACTGACGGAGTAGCCCGATTGGCATGTCTCTGACCCGACTTATCCACAGGCCAAGCGGAACTTTGCGATCCGCGAGATCGTCAGGGCATGACGAACCACAGCGAAGCCATGGGAACCCCTGAAAACCGCGACATTACCGACTGGGCGGGGGACGGACCGGACACCCCCGACCAGGAGGGACGTCGTCGGGACGGGCGCGACGGGAAGGGGCACGACGGGGAAGGACACGACCGGGAAGGGCACGGTCCGGAAGGACATGGTCCAGGAGCACACGACCGGGGCGAGGGAGGTGGAGAAGGGTGGGGCGCCGCCGTTCACCAGGTCACCCTGCGCACCCCGGAGGAACTGGCCGACGCCCTGCCCTACCTGCTCGGCTACCGGCCGGAGGACAGCGTCGTCCTGGTCGCCCTGCACGACGAGGGAGGTCGGGGCCGGTTCGGGGGTCGGGCCCGACTCGGCATCCCCTCGAACCCCGACGACTGGCCGGCCGTCGCCGACCAGTTGGCGCGCGGGCTCGTGACAGGCGGTGAGCGCAGGGGCGCCCGCCCCGCGCAGATGGTCGCCTACCTCTGCCAGGAACCGACGAGCGGAGAGACGGGCCGTCGGACCATGGAACGCCTGCAGCCGCTGGCCCAGGAACTGCGCGTCGCGTGCGGGCGCCTCGACGTCCCCGTCATCGAGGCGCTCTGCATCTCCGACGGCCGATTCTGGTCGTACTGCTGCGCGGGCAAGGGCTGCTGCCCGGTCGAAGGCGTTCCCATGGGACTGCCCGGGACTTCCGTCCTGGCTGCGGCCGCGACCTACGCGGGCATCCAGGTCCGAGGCACCCTGCGCGAACTGCGCGCCCGGCTGCAGCCTTTGGAGACCGCCGCCGCGCTGGAGCAGGAGATCACCCTGGACACCGTGGGTCTGGCGCTCGTCCCGCGGATCCTCGACGAGGCGAGCCGCACGTCGGTGGCCGAAGAGACGCTCGCACTGGCACGGCACGTCATGCGGCGCCTCGCCGAGGCGCCGGTCGTGCCGGGCTCCGCGGCGGCCGACCGCCGGGACGACGACCTGCTCGAACCGGACGAGGCCGCCGTCCTGATCCTCGGTCTGCAGGACCGGGTGACGCGCGACCGGGCGGCGGAGTGGATGGAGGGCGAGGAGGCCGCCCCGGCGCTGCGTCTGTGGCGGGCGCTGGCCCGACGGTGCGTGGGACCGTACGGCGAGCACGCGGCGGCTCCCCTCACCCTGGCCGGCTGGGTCGCCTGGTCGAGCGGCGACGAACTCGAGGCGAGGGAGGCCCTCGCGATGGCCTTGGGCGCCGATCCCGGATATCTCTTCGCCCGCCTCCTGCACCAGGCCTGCAACGAAGGCCTCGACCCCGAGTCGGTACGCCGCTGCCTCCGGGCCGAAGGCAGGGGACGTGCGCGCCCGGCGGCACTCGGGACAGGACAGACGTCACACGAGGCGGAGCCGCATCGGGAGACGGAGCAGCCGCGGACAGCGGTGCAGGCGCAGGAGGCGGGGGAAGACCCGGAAACGGGGGAGAAGCCGGAAACGAGGGGAGAAGTCGAGGGCCCGCTCCCGGGACCGGCGTCGGCGGAACCGGGTAGCTGCGCTCCGGCTGCGCGAACCCCCCGCTCCCGCCCCCAGAAGCCGCGTCTCACCCGCCCCGCGGCGGTCGGCCCGGGCAGGTCCCGCTCGCATCCCGTAGACAAGGCCGCCGTCCGGCGTCGTGGCGCCCGCCCCCAAGGCGCGCGATCCGACGGGCCCAGCCCCGAGGGCACCTGCTCTCAAGGCGCCCGCCCCGACGGCGGACGTTCCGACAGCGGACGCTCCGACGGTGACGCCGTTCCTGGCAGGCCGTGAGGCCGGAGCGGGATCGGATCGGGATCGCCGGGCGTGGGCGACGGAGCGCTGCGCCCGTCCACCGCCATTCGGTGGGGCCTGCGACCCGGTGCGTGACCTGGGGGAGTGCAGCCCCGTTCACCTGAGTGGCGGAACGCCCGCACGGGTGCTCCGCCGCGCGGACCCGCCCCAGCCGGAGCCTTCCACCAGGCCTCGACCAAGCCCGAGGCGCACAGAGAGCAGAAGAAGTCACCCATGCATCAGCCGACTCCGCCCTCCACCGCCGACGGCCGCTCCCGCCTCGACAGCCCCCGCACGGCGTCCGCCCCCGCGACCCCCACGCCACCCACTTCGCCGGTCCCACCGGTCCCACCGGTCCCACCGGTTCCGGCAGTTCCACCGGTTCCGCTGCTTCCGCCGGTTCCGCCGATCCAGGCACCCTTGCCTGTCGCGCAGACGTCTTCAGCCGTCCGTACCCCGCCGCCCTCGCCGCTCGGGATGTCGGGCGCAGGGCCGGGCCCGGCCGCCGGTCAGGGCGTTCGCGGCACCCCCCGCTTCTCGTCGGCGGGCGCGGCGCGCCTTGCGTCCACGCCGCCGGGCAGAGGCAGCGTGCCGCTGTCCGCGCCGCGCACGACCGGACTGCCGCCCGCCCACACGGCGATGATCTGCGTCGCCCTGCCCGGTCTCGCCGTCTCGTCCGACCAGGGACAGCTCACGGGCCGCGGACTGGACGGGGTCTACCGGGCGGGGCGACGGATTCTGTCCCGGTGCCTGCTGCGGGTGGCGGGCCGCGAACCGCTCGTCGTCCAGGCCCGGATGACATCCGCCGACTGCGCCCGCTTCGTCGCCGCTCTGCGCGTCACGCCGCACGGCGGCCCGGACCCCGACGTGATCGTCGAGCGGACCCGCTCGGCGGACGGCGTCGAGCAGATCACCCTGCGCAGTGCCGCCGCACGGCCGCTGCGCCTGCCGGTGGAGGTGGCTCTCGGCGCCGACCTGGCCGACCTGGGCGCGATCGCGGCCGGCGCCGCCGGTCCCGAACTGCCCGCCAGCGTCCATGACTCCGGCCTGCGTTGGTCCGGTGTCAACGGAACCTCGTACGTCACCGCCCAGCCTCCGCCCGCCGACGCCATCGCCGCCGCGGGTCTGCTGCGCTGGGAGTTCGACATCCCTCCCGGCGGCAGCGTCCGCGTGGAGCTGAGGGTGCGTCTGGAGGGTGCGGGACCGGTCCGGACCGCGGGCCGTGCGGCGACCAGCCCCCTGGCTCCGGCGAGCGCCGACGGCGACGATCCCCGCGTCCGGGCCCTCCTGGCGACGAGCGTCAGGGATCTGCGGGCGCTCCTGGTGCGCGACCCCGCGCACCCCGCGGACACGCATCTGGCCGCCGGAGCGCCCTGGCGCTGCGGCCTCGCCCCGGCCGACGCCCTGGCCGCCGCCCGTATGACGCTGCCGCTCGGGACGCGCCTCGCCGCGGGGACGCTGCGCATCCTGGCCCGCACCCAGATCACCGGGCCGGGCCCCCGCTCCGGCATGATCCCCGGTCCCCGGCGGGACGCCGGCCCGCACCTCCCGCCGGGCTGCACGGGCACCGAGGCCACGTTGCTCTTTCCGGCCCTCCTCGCCGAGGCCCGTCGCTGGGGACTGCCCGATCGCGCGACGGAGGAGCTCCTGCCCGCGGCCGAGCGCTGCCTGACCTGGCTGCGTGGAGCGGTCGGAGACCAGCCCTACCTGAGCGACCCCCAGCCCGACGGCCCCGTGCGCTGTGAGACGCAGGCCCACGCTCACCGCGCGGCCCTGCTCGGGGCCGACCTGCTCGACGCCTGCGCGAGACCGGGCGGCGGCGCCCTGCGGGATTGGGCGCGGACCTCGAGGGCCGTGTTCCGCCGGGACTTCTGGATCGACGACCCCGGCGGCGGCCGGCCCGCCGCGGCGCGTACTCCGGACGGGCGGACGCTGCCCCACCTCTGCGCGACGGCGGCCCACCTCCTCGACACCGGGCTGCTGGGCGGCGGCGCCCACGCTCCGGGGCTGCTGGACAAGGTGCAGACCGAGCAGCTCGCCCGGCTGCTCGGCGGACCCGTCATGGATTCCGGCTGGGGGCTTCGCGGCCTCGGCGCCAAGGAAGCCGGATACAACCCGTTCGGGCACCGCAGCGGCGCCGTGCGCATCCATGAGACGGCGATCGCGGTCGCGGGCATGGCGGCCGCGGGCTACGAGAAGGAGAGCACCGCGCTGCTTCGGGGCGTTCTGGCCGCGTCCGAGGCCTTCGGCCACCGTCTCCCGGAGATGTACGCCGGGGAGCAGCGCGGGGACGGAGGCTCGCCGCTTCCCCATCCGGCCGCATGCCGGCCCGCCGCGACCGCCGCAGCGGCAGGCGTCCTGCTGCTGACCTCCCTCGTCGGCGTCCGGCCCGACGCCCCGGCCGGGACCGTCGCCCTGCGCCCGCTGCCCAGCGCGCCCCTGGGCGAGGTCGGTCTCACGGGGTTGCGGGTCGCGGACGCCCCCTTCTCCGTACGGGTCAGTCGGCTCGGACTCGCCATGGTGGAGGAAGCTGCCGAAGGCCTTCAACTGGGTGTGTGACCTCTGGGTTCCGTTCCCTCCCGCAGCGACGGTCGGCACCGGTGCGGCCGATGAAGGGCGTGTTTATCGTCAGGAAGACGACTATGATCGCCGCATGTCCTACGACCCGTCAGCCTTTCCGCCCTTCGCCGTCACCGTGGACCTGGTCGTGCTGACCGTGCGCCGCCATGCCCTGTGCGCGCTGGCGGTACGCCGGGGCGAGGAGCCGTTCCAGGGATGGTGGGCGCTGCCCGGCGGTTTCGTACGGGCCGACGAGGACCTCACCCAGGCGGCGGCGCGCGAGCTGGCGGAGGAGACCGGGCTGCACGCCCACGACCCCTCGGCCCCGGCCCAGGACAACGGCGCCCACCTGGAACAACTGGCCACATACGGCGATCCCGAGCGCGATCCCCGCATGCGCGTGGTGAGCGTCGCGCATCTGGCGCTCGCCCCCGACCTGCCGGCTCCGCGAGCGGGCGGCGACGCCAGCAACGCGCGCTGGGCGCCCGTCGAGGAACTGCTCCAGCAGGGCGGGCACGGCCGGGACGGCGAACCGGTCGCACCGCTGGCCTTCGACCACGCCCGGATCCTCGCCGACGGAGTGGAACGCGCCCGCTCGAAGATCGAGTACTCCTCCCTCGCGACCGCGTTCTGCCCCACGGAGTTCACGGTCGGCGAACTGCGGCGCGTCTACGAGGCGGTGTGGGGAGTGGCGCTCGACCCGCGCAACTTCCACCGCAAGGTGACGGGCACGCCCGGCTTCCTCGTCCCCACCGGCGGCACTACCACCCGGCAGGGCGGCCGCCCCGCGCAACTGTTCAGGGCCGGCGGCGCGACGCTGCTCAACCCGCCGATGCTGCGCCCGGAGGTCTGAGGAGGGCGCCAGGACCACTGATGCGCGACTGACCGTGCGGTACACGGAAAAAAGGGATATAGCGCGCTATCTTCCTGAAGGTGATCCAGGCCTACGGACTGACCAGCGATTCCCGTAAGGCGCTTCCGCCCGCTGTCGACGACGTCTCCTTCGAGGCGCACGCGGGCCGCGTCACCGTGCTGCTCGGCGCGCCGGGCGCCGGCAAGACCACCGTGCTGAGACTCCTTCTCGGCCTTCAACAGGGCCGGGGTCTCGCCTGCTTCAGAGGCCGCCCCCTCCATCGCGTCGCCCACCCGTCACGCGAGGTCGGAGTCCTCCTCGGCGATGTGCCCGGACACCCGGCCCGCACGGTCCGCGGCCACCTGCGCATGCTGTGCGCGGCGGCCGGCGTCTCGGTCCGGCGAGCCGACGAAGTGCTCGAGGTGGTCGGCCTGGTCGGTCTGCGCGACGAACGCCTCGGCGGCCTCTCCCGCGGCATGGACCGCCGGCTCGGCCTGGCCTGCGCGCTTCTCGCCGACCCGCACACCCTCGTCCTCGACGAACCGGCCGACGGACTGTCCGGACGAGAGAGCCGTTGGCTGCACGGCATGCTGCGCGCGCACGCTCGCCAGGGGGGCACAGTGCTCACGACCACAGCCGACCCGAAGGAGGCCGCCCGCGTCGCCGACCGGGTCCTCGCCCTGGAGGGGGGCAGGCTCGTCGCCGATCAGGAGGCCGCCGAATTCGCCCGCACCCGGTTGCGCCCGAGGGTGGCCGTCCGCACCCCCCATGCCCTCCGCCTCGCCGCGCAGCTCACCAGGGAGGCCCGGGCCGCCCAACGCTCCGTCGAGGTCGTGCAGGAGGGCGGGAACCGGCTCTCCGTGTACGGCAGCAGCTGCGCCGACGTCGGCGAGACGGCGTTCCGGCACGGCATCCTCGTCCACCAACTCGCCGACGAGACAGGCGACATGGGGCCGGGGGCGGACGGCAGGGTCGTGGTGAGCAGGACCGTGGAGAACAGGACCGTGGAGAGCGGGGCCGCACAGAACACGGTCCCCGGCGGCGAGGCTGTGCGGAACCCGGTTGCCGTAACGGCCGTCGACGTGACCGCGGAGGGCGCGGCCGGGGACACGGGCGAGCCGCCGACGCGATCCGCGTCCGCGACGGAAGGAGCCCCGTCGGCAGGGAGTCCCCCCGCGGTCGCGTCGCCGGAACACTCCACCCCGAGCGGCCCCACTCCGAGTGCCCCGACTCTGAGTGACCCCGCTCCGAGTGGCTCCTCGCCGGCCGGCCCCACCCTGAGCGGCCCCGAGCTGTCTCACCCCGCTCTGAGCAGCCCACACCCGGCGGACCGCGCCGTGGAGACGGATGGCCCCTGTCCCGAGCCCGACGCCGAGCCCGCGGCCGTGCCGCCCTCCCCTCGCCGTACCGCTGACCGTCCTGCCGACGACCTCCCCGCTCTGCCGCCGCCGCTCTGCGTGCGCTCTGCGCCCAGCCCCCTGCGCCCGCTGCGCTACGAGGTCCGCCGCGCCACCGGGATCAGCACCGGCTTCCTCACCGGCGCGGCTGTACTGCTCGTCTCCGCCGTCACCGCCGTGGTACTGGGCGGAATGGGCCACACCGCCCAGGCGCGGCTGCTGACCGCCTGGCCGGTACAGCTTCCGCTGCCGCCCGCGGCCCTCGGCGCGGGGCTGCTCGGCGCGCTGGCCTTCGGGGACGAGTTCCGCCACCCCGCGCTGGCGGCGGACCGCGGCACCGTGCCGCGAAGGCTCGGAGTGCTCACCGCCAAGCTGCTCGTCGCCGCCGTCACCGCCGTGACGCTGGCCTTCCTCACGGTGGGCTGCGACGCCGAAGTGCTCTACCTCGTCTACGGACAGGAGCTCGCCAGAGTTCCCGCGGACTGGATGTCGCTCGGCGTGAGTTGGCTCGGGCTCGTGGTCGGCTGCGCCTGGGCCGGGGTGCTGGCGGCCGGCGTCTTCCGGTCCACCACGGCCGGGCTGGCGGCGGTGCTCGCGGTGCCCGTCGTCGTCGTGCCCGCGGTGCAGAAGGCCTTGGAGAGCGCGTCTGTGCGGACGGCGGCCGGATTCTCGATGCGGTTGCGCGAGACGCTCCTGGTGCAGTGGCCCTTCGGAGGGGGGCGATACGTGGACGCCGCGGCGCGCGTGCTGGGCCAACCGGTCGGCGGGGCAATGGCGTTGTCCCTGGCCGCGCTGCTGTGCGCGTATCTGCTCACGACCCTGCGCGGCAGGGTCCGATGACGACCGTCCGGACCCAACCGATCCCGCCGTGTGCGCAACTCCCCGCAGAAAGCCCATTTCTTTCCGATAAGGCGTCAATTGCGACGGGGTGAGCGATCACCCTTTCGTGTGCTTTTCACCAAAGACCTCAAGGGAGTTGGAAACAGCGCCGACAAAGGATCCGTGAGTACCCTTGCGCACACCATGATGACCGCCGCCCGCTCCGCCGACTCAGGTCTGGCAGGCCCGGGCGAACTCGACCGCTATCCCTACGCCGAGGCCCCCGTCGCCGACCGCGTCGGAGGCTCCGTCTGGGAGGCCGCGGAGCCCGAGCTCGGCCGCGTGGGCCGCCGCTCCACGGGGAACCGCGGGCGTGGGCTGCACGGCCAGCTCGTCCAGCAGCTGGGTCAGATGATCGTCTCGGGTGACCTGGGCGCCGACCGCCCCCTGGTGCCGGAGGAGATCGGCCAGCGGTTCGAGGTGTCCCGTACCGTCGTCCGCGAGTCGCTGCGCGTCCTCGAGGCCAAGGGCCTGGTCAGCGCCCGCCCGAACGTCGGCACGCGCGTGCGTCCCGTGAGCGACTGGAATCTCCTCGACCCGGACATCATCGAGTGGCGTGCCTACGGCCCCCAGCGCGACGACCAGCGGCGCGAGCTGAGCGAGCTGCGCTGGACGATCGAGCCGCTGGCCGCCCGCCTCGCCGCCGGACACGGACGGGAGGACGTCCAGCAGAGGCTGTCCGACATGGTCGAGATCATGGCCCATGCGATGACGCAGGGCGACGTGCTCACCTACTCCCGGGCGGACACCGAGTTCCATTCCCTGCTCATCCAGGTCGCGGGCAACCGCATGCTGGAGCACCTTTCCGGGATCGTCTCGTCCGCGCTGCAGGTCTCCGGCGGTCCCGTCACCGGCTGTGAGCGGCCCAACGACGCCTCGCTGGCGCACCACGGCAGGATCGTCGACGCCCTGGCCGCGGGCGACGGCACGGCGGCCGAGGTGGCCATGCGCCAGCTGCTCACCGTGCACCCCGAGGTGGAGCGCGTCGTGCCGGCGCCGCGCGAGCACTGACCCGCAGTCCTCGGGCGCGACGCGCCGCGATGCCCTCCCCCTCCTGCGCCGTCCTCGGCCCGGTATGCCCGCACCTCCGTCGGACCCCGCAGAAGCCCGTTTTCGGGAACTGCGGGGTCCGATGGTCTGCGTGGCGGGATTTGGCGGCAGAGGTGTGGGTAGACACCACGCGTGACCTCATCTGCCCGTGTCTGACCGTTTTTGAATGCTTACGGGGTGTGACTCGGGCCACGAAGATTGGGCGTAACGCTTGTGGAAACAACGCGATGACCTAAGAGGTGACAGCCGCAGAGGGAATACGGACGCCGTTCAAGGCGCTGTGCATCCTCCCGGCCCCCGCCCGCACCGTCGGCCCGTTCCCAGGCCGGTGGTCGGCTCCAGTCCGTCGTGGACGGGGCCGGAAGCCGTTTTCCAACGTTCCGAGAGGTTGTTCGTGTCGGCCAGCACATCCCGTACGCTCCCGCCGGAGATCGCCGAGTCCGTCTCTGTCATGGCGCTCATTGAGCGGGGAAAGGCTGAGGGGCAGATCGCCGGCGACGATGTGCGTCGGGCCTTCGAAGCTGACCAGATTCCGGCCACTCAGTGGAAGAACGTACTGCGCAGCCTCAACCAGATCCTCGAGGAAGAGGGTGTGACGCTGATGGTCAGTGCCGCGGAGCCCAAGCGCACCCGAAAGAGCGTCGCAGCGAAGAGTCCGGCCAAGCGCACCGCCACCAAGACGGTCGCGGCGAAGACGGTGACCACGCGGAAGACCACCGCTGACACCGCCCCGGCCACTCCCGCCGCCCCCGCTGTGGACGACCCCGCAGAAGAAGAAGCCGCCCCCGCCAAGAAGGCGGCTGCCAAGAAGACCACGGCTGCCAAGAAGACCGTCGCGAAGAAGACCGTCGCGGCCAAGAAGACGGTGGCCAAGAAGACCGCCGGCAAGAAGGACGACGGCGAGCCGGTCGAGGAAGAGGCCCTGGAGGACGCCCCCAAGGCGGGCGACGAGCCCGAGGGCGCCGAGAGCGCCGGCTTCGTCCTCTCCGACGACGACGAGGACGACGCGCCGGCCCAGCAGGTGGCCGCCGCCGGCGCCACCGCCGACCCGGTCAAGGACTACCTCAAGCAGATCGGCAAGGTCCCGCTGCTCAACGCCGAGCAGGAGGTCGAGCTCGCCAAGCGCATCGAGGCCGGTCTGTTCGCCGAGGACAAGCTGGCCAACGCCGACAAGCTGGCGCCGAAGCTCAAGCGCGAGCTGGAGATCATCGCGGAGGACGGCCGCCGCGCCAAGAACCACCTCCTGGAGGCCAACCTCCGTCTGGTGGTGTCCCTGGCCAAGCGGTACACCGGCCGCGGCATGCTCTTCCTGGACCTGATCCAGGAGGGCAACCTCGGTCTCATCCGCGCGGTGGAGAAGTTCGACTACACCAAGGGCTACAAGTTCTCCACGTACGCCACCTGGTGGATCCGTCAGGCGATCACCCGCGCGATGGCCGACCAGGCCCGCACCATCCGCATCCCGGTGCACATGGTCGAGGTCATCAACAAGCTCGCGCGCGTGCAGCGTCAGATGCTTCAGGACCTGGGCCGCGAGCCCACTCCGGAGGAGCTGGCCAAGGAACTCGACATGACCCCCGAGAAGGTCATCGAGGTCCAGAAGTACGGCCGTGAGCCCATCTCGCTGCACACCCCGCTGGGCGAGGACGGCGACAGCGAGTTCGGCGACCTCATCGAGGACTCCGAGGCCGTCGTGCCGGCCGACGCGGTCAGCTTCACGCTTCTGCAGGAGCAGCTGCACTCGGTCCTCGACACCCTGTCCGAGCGCGAGGCGGGCGTCGTCTCGATGCGCTTCGGTCTCACCGACGGTCAGCCGAAGACCCTCGACGAGATCGGCAAGGTGTACGGCGTCACGCGTGAGCGGATCCGTCAGATCGAGTCCAAGACCATGTCGAAGCTGCGTCACCCCTCGCGTTCGCAGGTGCTGCGCGACTACCTCGACTAGGTCGCTTCCGTACACGCCGAAGGCCCGGTGTCCCGTCAGGGAGCCGGGCCTTCGGCGTGTACGCGCGGGTGCGCCCGGGCACGGGTTGGATCACTGTGGGTGTTCACCGAGCACTTCAGAGTGAGGAGTCCTCATGCGACGTCCCCTGGTCCGGGCCCTGTCCCGGCCGTTGATCCTGGCGGCCGTGGCCATGGTCATACCGTTGGCCTCCGCCGCCCCCGCCGCCTCCGACGGCGTCGTCCTCGGGGGCTACCCGGTGGACGTCTCGCAGAGCCCGTGGACGGTCGCGCTGTCCAGTCGTGCCCGGTTCGGAGGTATGCGCTCCGGGCAGTTCTGCGGTGGCGTGGCGGTCGGACCGACGACCGTCCTCACGGCGGCGCACTGCATGGGCGAGGAGGCCTTGGGAGGGCCGCCCGAGCGGGTGTCGGACCTGAGGGTCGTCGCCGGCCGCACGGACCTCTACTCGGACGCGGGGCAGGAGGTCTCCGTGCGCAGCGTCTGGGTGAACCCCCGTTACGACAGCTCCAGCAACGCCGGGGACTTCGCCGTGCTCACCCTGGCGGAGCCCCTGCCGGCGGAAGCGGCCATCCGCATGGCCCCCGCCGGTGACGCTGCGTACCAGCCCGGCGGGGAGGCCCTGGTCTACGGCTGGGGAGACACCACGGGGTTCGGCGCGTACGCGCACACGCTCCGGGCGGCCCCGGTGCACGTGCTGGCCGACTCGCTCTGCGAGCGGGCGTATCCGGGTTCGTCGGAAGGCTCGTACCGCGCGCAGAGCATGGTGTGCGCCGGAGAGTCGCGCGGGGGCCGGGACGCCTGCCAGGGAGACAGCGGAGGGCCGCTGGTCGCGCAGGGTCGGCTCATCGGGCTGGTGTCCTGGGGCAGCGGCTGTGGACGGCCCGGCAGCCCTGGCGTCTACACGCGGGTCTCCGACGCTCTGCGGACGCTGGGCTGGGACGTCGCCGCCCGAGGTGCGCTGAAGGCCCCTGGCGGTCGCTGAGCGGGGCCCCTGCCCAGACCGGGGGCGCGGGCAGAAAAAGCGGGCGGCCGCCCCTGTTGTCAGGGACGGCCGCCCGTTCGCCGGCCTGTGCCGACTGTGGCTCGTCGTGGACGCGTCGGATCAGCGCTCTTCTTCCAGGGCGGACGCCGGAACGGTAGTCAGTCGCTCCGTCTCGTCCTGTATCTCAGCGGCGATCTTCTTGAGTTCCGGCTCGAACTTGCGGCCGTGGTGGGCGCAGAAGAGCAGTTCTCCGCCGCTGAGCAGCACGACGCGTACGTACGCCTGGGCGCCGCAGCGGTCGCAGCGGTCAGCGGCCGTCAGCGGGCTCGCGGGGGTCAGAACAGTAGTCACGTCGCCTCTTCTCTAGCTCGACGAGCTGTCGTACCAGGGTCAACATCCAACCAGCCCCAAAACGTTCCCGCTCGTGGCTTGTCCTCGAAAAAATCTTTCCGAGGCGGCCGTCTGCTGCCGGTTTGGCGGCGAATGTGCCGTATTGCGTGGTCTGTAATGCTTACGGTTTCGCACTGTCGGTCGTGGTTCGATCCTCCCGGCTGGCTTGCCGGTTTGTTCATGAGGACGTGCCCGGAGCCTAAATGGTTCATGCCCCGAAGGGAACGTGATATGTACTTCACTCCAACGAGGGATCGAACACGCATGCGACGCTGGACTAGTCTGAGTTTGGGACGAGGGTGGCGTGACAACGGCTCTACCAGGCCTCGGTACCCTCTTGGCGGCTACCCGAGCCGCGCCCTTACCCATAAGGGCCCCAAGTGAAATTCAGCGAGGAGCGAACCGCGTGACCGCCGAAACGTCCGTGCCGTCCACAGCGCTGCTGGCAGGAGCAGACCGGGACGGCTCCAACTACACCGCGCGGCACCTGCTCGTCCTCGAGGGCCTCGAGGCCGTGCGGAAGCGCCCGGGCATGTACATCGGCTCGACCGACAGTCGCGGTCTGATGCACTGCCTGTGGGAGATCATCGACAACTCCGTCGACGAGGCCCTGGGCGGATACTGCGACCACATCGAGGTGATCCTCCACGACGACGCCTCGGTCGAGGTCCGTGACAACGGCCGGGGCATCCCCGTCGACGTCGAGCCCAAGACCGGCCTGTCCGGCGTCGAGGTCGTCATGACCAAGCTGCACGCCGGCGGCAAGTTCGGCGGCGGTTCCTACGCCGCCTCCGGCGGTCTGCACGGCGTCGGCGCCTCGGTCGTCAACGCCCTGTCCGCCCGACTCGACGTCGAGGTGGACCGAGGGGGCAACACGCACGCGATCAGCTTCCGGCGCGGAGTCCCCGGAGCCTTCGCCGCCGCCGGTCCCGACGCCAAGTTCGAGCCGGGCGGCCTGCGCAAGGTCAAGCGGGTCGCCAAGAACCGCACCGGCACGCGCGTGCGGTACTGGGCCGACCGTCAGATCTTCCTCAAGGACGCCAGGCTCTCCCTGGAGCACCTGCACGGCCGTGCCCGCCAGACCGCGTTCCTGGTGCCCGGCCTGACGATCGTCGTCCGCGACGAGTTCGGTCTCGGCGACGGCGGCAGCAAGGGCGAGGAGTCCTTCCGCTTCGACGGCGGCATCAGCGAGTTCTGCGAGTACCTGGCCACAGACAAGCCGGTCTGCGACGTCCTCCGCTTCACCGGACAGGGCTCCTTCAAGGAGACGGTCCCGGTCCTGGACGAGCACGGGCAGATGACGCCGACCGAGGTCACCCGTGAGCTCGGCGTCGACGTGGCGCTGCGCTGGGGCACGGGCTATGACACGACCCTCAGGTCGTTCGTCAACATCATCGCCACCCCCAAGGGCGGCACGCACGTGGCAGGCTTCGAGCAGGCCGTCGCCAAGACGATGAACGAAGTCCTGCGCGCCAAGAAGCTGCTGCGCGTCGCCGAGGACGACATCGTCAAGGACGACGCCCTGGAGGGCCTGACCGCTGTCGTCACGGTTCGCCTGGCCGAACCCCAGTTCGAGGGGCAGACGAAGGAGGTCCTCGGCACCTCGGCCGCCCGGCGCATCGTGAACACCGTGATCTCCAGGGAGCTGAAGGCGTTCCTGACGTCCACGAAGCGCGATGCCGCGGCGCAGGCCCGGGTCGTGATGGAGAAGGCGGTCGCCGCCGCGCGGACGCGCATCGCGGCCCGGCAGCACAAGGACGCGCAGCGCCGCAAGACGGCCCTGGAGTCCTCGTCGCTGCCCGCGAAGCTGGCCGACTGCCGCAGTGACGACGTCGAGCGCAGCGAGCTGTTCATCGTCGAGGGGGATTCGGCGCTCGGCACCGCCAAGCTCGCCCGGAACTCCGAGTTCCAGGCGCTGCTGCCGATCCGGGGCAAGATCCTCAACGTCCAGAAGTCGTCCGTGACCGACATGCTCAAGAACGCCGAGTGCGGCGCGATCATCCAGGTCATAGGAGCCGGTTCCGGGCGGACGTTCGACATCGACGCGGCCCGTTACGGCAAGATCATCATGATGACGGACGCCGATGTGGACGGCTCCCACATCCGCACCCTGCTCCTCACGCTGTTCCACCGCTACATGCGGCCCATGGTCGAGGCCGGCCGGGTGTTCGCCGCGGTTCCGCCGCTGCACCGCATCGAGCTCGTCCAGCCCAGGAAGGGCCAGGACAGGTACGTGTACACGTACTCGGACCGTGAGCTGCGCGACAAGCTGATGGAGTTCCAGACCAAGGGCGTCCGGTACAAGGACTCCATCCAGCGCTACAAGGGCCTCGGCGAGATGGACGCCGACCAGCTGGCCGAGACCACGATGGACCCGCGGCACCGCACGCTGCGCCGCATCAACCTCTCCGACCTGGAGTCGGCGGAGCAGGTGTTCGACCTGCTGATGGGCAACGACGTGGCCCCGCGCAAGGAGTTCATCTCCAGCTCGGCGGCGACGTTGGACCGGTCGCGCATCGACGCGTGACCTCTTGCGTGGGCCGGGCCCATCAGGTCCGGCCCCGCTCGGGTCCGTCAGCTCCGGTTCTCGCGGAGCGCCTCCAAGGCGGGCAGGAACGGGCGGGCGCGGACGGGCAGGTGGGGACGAGCGGGCGGGGCCGGACGCGGCTCGGGCCGGCCGCTGATCGCTTCGGCCGCTGATCGGTCCGAGCGATGCCGGTCCGAGTGGTGCGGGTCCCAACCGGTCCACTCGGTCCGAGCAGCTGCATCGCAGGGCTGGCCTGGGCTTCTCCACCCGCGGGTGGAGAAGCAGGGCCTGGCAGGATCCACCCATGATCCACCCTGGCTCCGATCTGCGGGCCGGTGTTCTTCCGTAGCGTCGAAGTCGTCGGCAGCGCTGGCTGCCGACCTCCCCTTCCCGCTCTCGGAGGCTGTGATGTCAGGGCTTCTCGACGCGCTGGTGATCGCGGCAGTGGTCGCCCTCGTGATCGTCCGGCAGTTCCGGGCCTACCGCATGGACGCGGACCGGCGATGGTGGCTGCTGCCCGTCATCCTGGCGGTCACGGCGCTGCGCGAGCCCGACCTGCTCGACGCTCGCCACCCCACCACGTCCGGCCTGCTCCTCGGCGCCGAGCTGATCGTCGGCCTGGCGACGGGGGCGGCCTGGGCCCGGACCACCCGCGTGTGGGTCGAGGCCGACGGCTCGGTGTGGAGCAAAAGCACCAGAGCGAGCGCTGCCGTGTGGTTCGCCGGCGTCGCACTGCGACTCGGCCTCTTCGGACTCGGCGTGCTGTGGGGCGTCCACCAGCACAACTCGGCCCTGATACTGGGACTCGCGGCCACCCTGCTGGTGCGCTCCGGGCTCCTGGCCCTGCGGGTGCAGGCGCTTCGAGGGCCCGCCCCCGCGCAGGTCCCCGCGTACGGTGACCACGTGCCCCGGTCCGCGTGGAAGGAGCGCGTGTGACGGAGAACGTCTGGACCCGCTGGCCCTCGCGAGAGGCGCTGAGCCCCAAGGAGATCACCCGGCCCAGGCGGCTGCTGGCCTGGGGAGTGCGGCTGCTGGTGCTCGTCGCGCTGGTGTGGGGCGCCCTCCACGACAGCCGCGCCCACGGGTGGGCCGGGGTGGCCGGGACGGGCGGGCTGCTCGTGGCCTGCGGGCTCGCGTGGGCCCTGTTCCGGACCACGATCGAGCACCGGCTGTGGCCCTCCCTCGCCCTTCACCTCGCGCTGCTGCTCCTGGCGGTCGGGGCCGAGGCCGCCGGATTCCGCTCCCCGGCCGTGGTCCTGTGCTGTGGCGGCGCCGTCACGGCCCTGGAGCGACTGCCCCTGGCCGCCGCTCTGCCCGTGGCCTCGGCCGGTTTCGCCGCCTTCGCCCTGGTGGACGACGACCGGGGGATGGTCTCGGCCTCCGTCATCGGGGGCATGGCCCTCGCCGGATACGCGCTGCGGCTCGACGCCGAGGCCAGAGGCGCCGCGCAGCGACTGCTCGCCCAGGAGCGGGCGGCCCGGGCGGCCGAGGCCGAGTCCGCCGCGCTCGCGGAGCGGGCCCGCATCGCCCGGGAGATCCACGACGTACTGGCCCACAGTCTCTCCGCGCAGCTGGTGCACCTGGAGGCGGCCCGGCTGCTGATCGAGCGGGGCGCGGACCGGGAACAGATCCTCGAACGCGTGGTGGCGGCACGCGGCATGGCCCGCGACGGTCTCGAGGAGACCCGGCAGTCGCTCTCCGCGCTGCGCGGTGAGGTGACGCCGCTGGAGGACTTCCTCACCGGCCTCGTCGGCGCGTCCGAAGGCGCCCAGGTCACGGTCGCCGGCGAACGCGTACCGCTGCCGGTCGAGGCCTCGCAGGCCGTGCGCAGGGTCGCCCAGGAAGCGCTGACGAACGTGCGCAAGCACGCGCCGGGCGCGAAGGTGAGCGTGCGGCTCGAGTACCGTCCGCGCGAAGTCACCCTGGACGTGCGGGACTCGGGCGGCTCGCCGGGTGAACTCGCCCAGGCCGGGGGCGGGTACGGTCTGCTGGGCATGCGTGAGCGCGCCGAGCTGCTGGGCGGCTCGCTCGCCGCAGGGCCGGACGAGGAAGGGTTCGTGGTGACGCTGAGGGTGCCCGTATGACCGTGGAGCCGGAGAAGCCCGCCAGGGTGGTGGTCGCGGACGATCAGACCGTCGTCAGAGAAGGCATCGTGATGCTGCTCGGGCTGCTGCCGGGAGTCGAGGTGGTGGGGGCCGCGGGAGACGGCGAGGAGGCGGTGCGGCTCGTCGCCGAACTCGCTCCCGACGTGGTGCTGATGGACCTGCGCATGCCCCGCTGCGACGGCGTGGAGGCGACTCGGCGCATCACGGCGAAGTACCCCGGCACCCAGGTCGTGGTGCTCACCACGTACGCGGACGACGAGTCACTGTTCCCGGCGCTCAGTGCCGGAGCCAGGGGATACCTCACGAAGGACGCCGGCGGGGACGAGATCGTGCGGGCCGTGCACAGCGTGCTGTCCGGGGACGCCGGTCTGTCGCCGAGTGTCCAGCGCAGGCTGCTGGAGCGGCTGTCAGCGCCCGAACCCGAGCCGGCGCGGCCCGCCGCCGTGCCCGACGGGCTCACCGCACGGGAGGCGGAGGTCCTGGTGCTGATCGCCGAAGGCCTCAGCAACTCGGAGATCGCCCGCCGGCTGAGCGTGTCCATCGCCACGGTGAAGACGCACATCAAAACATGTTCTCCAAGACGGGACTCAAGGACCGTGCTCAGGCGGTCAGTTACGCGTACCGCAAGGGGCTGGTGCGGCCGCCCGCAGCGGGATCGGCCTGATGGTCACCTGATGGAGTGAAGTGTGCGGGGAAGAAGAGTCAGGGATCTTCCCGTTCTGTCCATCCTTGGGCATGCAGTCAAGCAACGGTTGCGTCCGCACCGGCGGGGACGATCCCGAGACCGGCGGCACCACGCCGCATGCGCGCGAGCCCCACCGAAGCCAGGAGCAGGCGTACCCGGGAGCCACGGGAGAGCTGCACTACGACGATCCGTGGTACGAGGCGCTGGCCTCGGGCTGGGGCGAGTCGGCCGCGGCGAGCGCGCCCCCGACCGGGATTCCGGCGGCGCGCGCGACCGGCGCCGCGGCGACGGCCGAGATCTACCTCCAGGTGCAGCGCAGTCCGGCCTTCCGGGAGGTGCGCCGTCGGTATCGACGGTTCGTGGCGCCCGCCGTCGTCGGATTCTTCATCTGGTATGTGGCGTACGTCGTGACGGCCACGACCGCGCCCGCACTCATGGCGCGGCCGGTGGTGGGCGCGGTGAACGTGGCGCTGCTCGCCGGGCTCGGGCAGTTCCTCAGCACGTTCCTGCTCACCTGGGCCTACGCCCGGCACGCACGGCTGCGCCGCGACCGCGCGGCGCTCGAACTGCGCTGGGACACCCAGGAACTGACCCGCGGAGCCCGCGGCGGTGCGTTGTGACCGGCGATCATCAGACGCTCGCGCTGGTGCTGTTCAGCGCCTTCGTCGCGGTGACCCTGGGGATCACCACATGGGTGAGCCGCAACCGGCGTGGCTCGGCGGAGGAGTTCTACGCCGGGGGCCGGCTGTTCTCACCGATGGAAAATGGTTTTGCCATCGCCGGCGACTACATGTCGGCCGCCTCCTTCCTCGGCATCTCCGGATTGATCGCGCTCTTCGGGTACGACGGCCTGCTGTACTCGGTGGGCTTCCTGGTCGCCTGGCTGGTGGTGCTGTTCCTGGTGGCCGAACTGGTCCGCAACTGCGGGCGATTCACCCTGGCCGACGTCGTCGCCGCGCGGATGAGGGAGCGGCCGGTGCGGATCGCGGCGGGAACCTCGTCGGTCACCGTGTCCGTTCTCTATCTGGTGGCGCAGATGGTCGGCGCGGGCAGCCTGGTCGCACTGCTCCTCGGGGACACGGGGGAGGCGGCCCGGTCCTGGGCCGTCATCGGGGTGGGCGCGCTGATGGTCGTCTACGTGTCGCTCGGAGGGATGCGGGCCACGACATGGATCCAGATCGTCAAGGCGGTGCTGCTGCTGGGCGGCACCGTCACGCTCACCGTCCTCGTCCTCGTGCGCTTCCACGGAGACTTCGACCAACTGCTGCGCACGGCCGCCGAGCGCAGCGGGCACGGCGACGCGTTCCTGGCGCCCGGGCTGAAGTACGGCGGGGACTGGACCGCGCGCTTCGACTTCATGAGCCTCGGTCTGGCGCTGGTGCTGGGCACGGCCGGGCTGCCGCACATCCTGTCGCGTTTCTACACCGTGCCGACCGCGCAGGCCGCCCGGCGGTCCGTCGTCTGGTCGATCGGGCTCATCGGCGGCTTCTATCTGATGACGATCGTGCTGGGCTTCGGCGCGGCGGCGATCGTCGGCCCGGACGCGGTCCGCGGCTCGAACGCGTCCGGGAACACGGCGGTGCCCCTTCTGGCCCTCGATCTGGGCGGCGGCCCCCACTCCACGGGCGGCACCGTCCTGTTCGCGGTGGTGGCGGCCGTCGCCTTCGCCACGATCCTCGCGGTCGTCGCCGGGATCACGCTGGCCTCCTCGGCGTCCGTGGCGCACGACCTCTACGCCTCCCTGCGCCGCCGGCGCTCCCGGCCCCGCAGCGAGGTGGCGGTGGCCCGCGTCGCCGCCGTGGGAGTCGGAGCGGTCGCGATCGCCCTCGGTCTGCTGGCCCGTGATCTCAACGTCGCCTTTCTGGTCGGACTCGCGTTCGCCGTCGCGGCCTCCGCGAACCTGCCGGTCCTGCTGTACTCGCTGTTCTGGCGGAGTTTCACCACTCGGGGCGCCGTGTGGTCGGTGTACGGCGGGCTGATTCCCGCCCTGGCGCTCGTGGTGTTGTCGCCGGTGGTGTCGGGCAGTGCGGGGTCGCTCTTCCCGGCCGTGGACTTCCAGTACTTCCCGCTGGAGAACCCCGGCCTGGTCTCGATTCCGCTGGGCTTCCTGGCGGGCTGGCTGGGCACGGTCACCTCGGCCGAGGTCGCGGACGAGGCCAAGCACGCGGAGGCCGAGGTGCGGTCCCTGACCGGGGCAGGCGCAGCGTAGTGCCGTGCCGTGACCGGAAGGCGCACCGGCTGGCCCCGCCCGGAACATCGGGCGCCGCTGCTTTCCTGACACGCCTCCCCGGCACGCCGTTCCGGTCAGGCGCCGGCGACGGGATGCGGGCAGCCGGAGCGCGGAAGCCGGGCCCCGCGTGGCCCTGCCGCAGCGGAAGGGCCTGCGTGGCTGCCTACGGAGCCACCCACGCGTACCGGTGTTCAGGGCGGCCGGTGTCGCCGTACTTGAGCGACAGGTGCAGCCGCCCGGCCTGCTCGAGGTGGCGCAGATAGCGCTGGGCGGTGGAGCGGCTCAGGCCGGTCTTCTCGGCGACCTCGTGCGCCGAGAGCGGGTGGTCGGCGCGGTGCAGAACCGCGCAGATCAGGTCCGTGGTCGGTTCCGAGTGCCCGCTGGGCAGGCCGGGGGACGAGGGCGCCGGCGTGGTGCGCAGGGCGCTGAAGATCCGGTCCACCTGGTCCTGACCTGCGACGCCGTGGCCGCCGACCCGGTCGACCGTGCGGCGCAGGGCGGCGTAGGAATCGAGCCGGGTGCGCAGCGCCGCGAAGGTGAACGGCTTCACCAGGTAGTGCAGGGCGCCCAGCCGCATCGCGGTCTGCACCGTCCTGACGTCCCCGGCCGCTGTGATCATGATGACGTCCGTGCCATGGCCCTGTTCCCTCATCCGGTGGACGAGTTCCAGTCCGGTGCCGTCGGGCAGATAGTGGTCGAGCAGGACCAGGTCGATGCCTCCGCGCTGCACCGAGGCGAGCGCCTGGGCGGCACTGTGCGCGCGGGCGGCGACCCGGAAGCCGGGAACCTTCCCCACGTATTTGGCGTTGATCTCGGCGACACGGAAGTCGTCGTCCACCACCAGGACGTCAATCATCGGGCCTCTCTCCGTCAAGGCCAGGCGGGCGATGTGCCCGTGTTTCGGCTTCGTTGTTCTAGCGCGAGCTAAACGAGCACAACAGGCCCTTGCAAGCAAAAGAAGCGCATGCGCCCAGAAGGCTGCTCCAGCCCCGCCGCTCGCCTCTACCGTCCCCGGCCATGAGCGCAGACACCAGCCCCGCCATCGAGCTGCGGGGTGCGAGCAAGGTCTTCAGGACCCCCTCGGGGGCCCCGCACACCGCGGTGCGGGACCTCGACCTCACCGTCGCACGCGGCGAGTTCGTGGCCGTCGTCGGGCCGACAGGCTGCGGCAAGTCAACCACATTGACCCTGGTCAGCGGGCTGGAAGAGCCCACCCAGGGCGAGGTGCTGGTCACCGGCCAGGCCGTGCGCGGCGTCGGCGACAAGGTCGGCTTCGTCTTCCAGCAGGACGCGACCTTCCCGTGGCGCACGGTCCTGTCCAACGTCATGGCCGGGCCGCGATTTCGCGGCGTGCCCAAGGCGGAGGCGAAACGCAGGGCCCGTGAGTGGCTGGACCGGGTCGGACTCGCCGCCTTCGAGGACCGGTACCCGCACCAGCTCTCCGGGGGCCAGCGCAAACGCGTCGCCCTCGCCGCGACCTTCGTCAACGACCCCGAGATCCTGCTCATGGACGAGCCGTTCTCGGCGCTCGACGTGCAGACCAGGGCCCTGATGTCGGACGAGCTCCTCGAACTGTGGGAGGGCACCGGCGCGTCCGTCGTGTTCGTCACCCACGACCTGGAGGAGTCGATCGCGCTGGCCGACAGGGTCGTCGTGATGACCGCTGGCCCCGCCACCGTGAAGCAGGTCTTCGACATCGACCTGCCGCGGCCGCGCAAGGTCGAGTCGGTGCGCCTGGAGCCGCGGTTCATCGAGATCTACCGCGAGATCTGGGAGTCCCTCGGCGAAGAGGTCCGCATCACCCGCGAAAGAGGAACCGCACATGTCGCCTGACGTTCTCAGCACGCCCGTCGTCGACACGGCCAAGGCGCCGGACCGTGCCCACTCCCGCGCGCGTGCCGCACGCAGGCGCAAGGTCGTCGTGATGGCCTCGAGAGCACTGCTCCTGGTGGCCGTGCTCGGTCTGTGGGAGGCGCTCTCCCGGGCCGAGATCATCGATCCGTTCAACTTCTCGATGCCCACGAAGATCTGGGACCAGATCTACACCTGGGTGACGCACGGAACCGCTCTCGGTTCGCTGGGGGAGCAGATCTGGTACACGCTCCACGAGGCGCTGCTGGGCTGGGTCATCGGTGTGGCCGCGGGTGTGGTGTGCGGTATCGCGCTCGGGCGGATCGCCTTTCTCGCAGACGTCCTCGGTCCGTACATCAAGGTGCTCAACTCCATACCGAGGATCGTGCTGGCGCCGATCTTCGTGATCTGGTTCGGCCTCGGCCCGGCGTCCAAGGTCGCCTCGGCCGTCGTCCTGGTGTTCTTCCCGGTCTTCTTCAACGCCTTCCAGGGCGCTCGCGAGGTCGACCGCAACCTCGTCGCCAACGCCCGCATCCTCGGCGCGAGCGACCACAGGGTGACGCTCCAGGTGGTCATCCCGTCGGCCACCTCCTGGATCTTCACCAGCCTTCACGTCAGCTTCGGCTTCGCCCTCATCGGCGCCATCGTCGGCGAGTACATCGGCGCGACCAAGGGCATCGGCCTGCTCGTCGCGCAGTCGCAGGGCACGTTCAACGCGGCCGGCGTGTACGCCGCCATGGTCATCCTGGCCGTCGTCGCCCTGGTCGCCGAGGGACTGCTGACCTTCGCCGAGAACCGCATCTTCCGCTGGAAGCCAGCCGGCTCCGACAGCTGACCATCGTTGAACGATCCTCCAAGACTTTCGTCCCATCGCCGCACCCTCGGCATCGCCTTCTCACAAGGACGTGAACCCGCCATGCGCACTACCGTCAGATACACGGCCCTGGCCGCCGCCGGCCTGCTCGCCCTCACCTCGCTCACCGCCTGTGCCAACGACGCGGCGAGCACCGCGTCGACCGGCTCCGGCAGCAAGGGGGACGGCAAGGGGACGAAGGTCAAGATCATGGTCGGCGGCCTGGACAAGGTCATCTACCTGCCGGCCATGCTCACCCAGCGGCTGGGCTACTTCGACGCCGAAGGGCTCGACGTCGAGCTGCTGAGCGAGCCGGCCGGCGTGCAGGCCGAGACCGCGCTCGTCTCGGGCCAGGTCCAGGGCGCCGTCGGCTTCTACGACCACACCCTCGACCTCCAGGTGAAGGGGAAGGAGGTGGAGTCCGTCGTGCAGTTCTCGCACGCACCGGGCGAGGTGGAGATCGTCTCCACCAAGGCGCAGGGCGACATCGACTCGCCCGAGGACTTCAAGGGCAAGAAGCTCGGCGTCACGGGCCTCGGCTCCTCCACCGACTTCCTGACCAAGTACCTGGCGGTCAAGAACGGCGTGAAGGTCAGCGACTTCACCCCCGTCGCCGTCGGCGCGGGTCCGACCTTCATCGCCGCGCTCCAGCAGGGCTCCATCGACGCCGGGATGACCACCGACCCGACCGTGGCGACCGTCCTCGACAAGAAGGCCGGCAAGATCCTCCTCGACATGCGCACCCCGAAGGGCTCCGAGGAGGCGCTCGGCGGTCCGTACCCCTCGTCGAGCCTGTACATGCAGACGGACTGGGTGAACGGTCACAAGGACACCGTCCAGAAGTTGGCCAACGCGCTCGTCAAGACGCTCAAGTGGATGTCCACCCACAGCGCGTCCGAGATCGCCGAGAAGATGCCGGCCGACTACTCGCAGGGCAACAAGATGCTCTACTCGGTGGCCATCAAGAACACGCTGCCCATGTTCACCGTGGACGGCGTGATGCCCGAGAACGGGCCCGAGACCGTCGAGAAGGTCCTCAAGGCCTTCAACCCGGCCGTCAAGAACGCCGACGTGGACCTGGACAAGACCTACACGACCGAGTTCGTCGCCAAGGCGAAGGGCTGACCGCCGAGCAGCCGACGGCCTCGTCCGAGGCCCCGCCGTCAGGCGCGGGTCGCCCACACGTAACGGTGTTCCGGGCGGCCCGCGTCGCCGTACTTCAGGGTCAGCCGGGCCCTCCCCGTGCGCTCCAGGAGCTTCAGATAGCGCTGGGCGGTCTGCCGGCTCACCCCGGTGCGGTCGGCGATCTCCTGGGCCGACAGGGGCCCTTCGGCGTTCACCAGGGACTGCCGCACCAGTTCGGCCGTGGTGGGGGAGTGGCCCTTGGGCAGACCGGGCTCCGAGGGAGCCGACAGCGCGCCGAAGATGCGGTCGACGTCGGCCTGCTCGGCCTCGCCGCCGCCGTCGAGCGTGCGGCGCAGATCGGCGTACGCCTCCAGCTTGCCGCGCAGACCGGCGAAGGCGAACGGCTTCACCAGGTACTGCAGCGCGCCCTGGCGCATCGCGGCCTGCACGGTCGAGACGTCCCGCGCGGCGGTCACCATGATCACGTCCGTCTGGTGGCCGCGCCGGCGCATCTCCTGCACCACCTCCAGGCCCGTGTCGTCCGGCAGATAGTGATCCAGCAGGACGAGGTCCAGGCGCGGCAGCAGCTCCAGCTGGCGCAGCGCGTCGGCGGCGCTGTGGGCCTCGCCGGCGACGTGGAAGCCCGGGACCTTCTCGACGTAGGCGGCGTTGACGCGGGCCACCCTGGCGTCGTCGTCCACGACCAGAACCTCGATCATCGTGACTCCTCCTCGACGGCGCCGAGCGCCGCTGCGGCCGGCACGGGTTCCGGATCCGGCCTGGTCAGCGCGTCCGGCTCGGTCAGCGTCTCCGGATCGGTCAGTGCTTCCGGCAGGACGACGGTGAACTCGGCGCCCCCGCCCGCCGCCTCGCCGACGGTGGCGCTGCCGCCCTGCCGTTCGGCGAGCCTGCGCACCAGCGAGAGCCCGATGCCGCGCTTGCCGTGCGCCGGCGGCTTCTTGGTCGACCAGCCCTCGGTGAAGATCGACTCACGGTGTGCCTCCGGGATGCCGGGCCCGGTGTCGCGGACCCGCAGGACCGCGGTACGACCCTGGGTCCGCAGTTCGACCTCCACGCGCGCGTGCGGGGTGCCCGCCACGGCGTCGAGCGCGTTGTCCACGAGATTGCCGACGACGGTGACCAGTCCGCGCGGATCGATCAGCCGGTCGGGCAGCCGGGTCCGGTCGGAGACCCACAGGGCGACGCCCCGCTCCGCCGCGACGGTCGCCTTGCCGACCAGCAGAGCGGCGAGCAGAGGGTCCCCGATCTTCTCCGTCACCTGCTCCGCGGTGGCCCGGTGGTCGCCGACCACCTCCCCCACGAAGTCGACGGCGTCGTCGAACATCTCCAGCTCCAGCAGCCCGAGCAGGGTGTGCATGCGGTTGGCGTGCTCGTGGTCCTGGGCGCGCAGCGCGTCGATGAGACCGCGCGTCGAGTCGAGTTCGCGGCCCAGCTGTTCCAGCTCGGTGCGGTCGCGCAGGGTCGCCACGGCGCCGCCGTCGTCGGTGGGCATCCGGTTCACCACCAGGACGCGCTGTCCGCGTACGGCGATCAGGTCCGTGCCGGTCACCCGGCCGGCCAGGACGTCGGCCGTACGACCCGCGCCGAGGGCCTCGTCGGGCGGCGAGCCCACCGCCTCGTCCCCGATGCCGAGGAGACGCTGGGCCTCGTCGTTGAGCAGCCGGACGCGGCCCGCGCGGTCCAGGGCCACGACGCCCTCGCGGATGCCGTGCAGCATCGCCTCGCGCTCGGAGAGCAGCGCGGAGATGTCCGAGAAGGCCAGGTCGCGGGTCTGCCGGTGGAGCCGCCGGGAGATGAGCCACGCGGCCAGCGCGCCGACGGCGAGGGCCCCTCCGGCGTAGGCGAACAGCCCGGGGATGGCGTGGATGAGCCGGGCGCGCACGCTGTCGTACTCGATGCCGACCGAGACCGCGCCGATGATGTCGCCGTCGGCGTCGCGCAGCGGGACCTTGCCGCGGGCCGAGCGGCCCAGGGTGCCGCTGTCGATCTCCATGACGTCCTTGCCCGCCAGCGCCTGACTCGGGTCCGTCGAGACATGGCCGCCGACCTGATCGAGGTCGGTGTGCGACCAGCGCGTGCCGTGGAGGTCCATCACCACGACGTACTCGGCCCCGCTGGCCTTGCGGATCCGTTCGGCCTCGCGCTGCACCGGGCCGTCGACCGACGGCGGCGTGCTCTGCAGATCCTCGGCGATCTGGGGCACCGCCGCCGTCGTCTGCGCGATGGCGAGGGCCCGGCGCATCGCCTGGTCGTCCAGCTGATTGCTGAGCGGAGCGAGGAACAGTCCGGTCGCGAGCACCACGACGCCCGCGGCGATCGCCAGCTGCATGAGCAGGACCTGCGAGAACATGCGCCGCGGCATTCCGAGGCGCAGCCGCCGCGCGGGGGGAGTGGGGCTCATACCCAAGACGGTACGTGGGCCGACCCCGGCAGCCGAAGGGGCGGGTGAGGTGGATCTCTCCACCGGCTCAGGAGGACACGGCCCGCGCGCGTGCGTGCGCGGGCGGCCCGACCCGTCCCGTGGGGCACGTCATCGTGCCGAGGCCGCGCCCGCGAGTTCGTGCACCGCCACCACGTCCATCCGCGCGGGCGCGCCGAGGACCGACGTGCCGCAGCTCTCCGGCCTCGGCGGCAGCGAGGCGCCCTGGTCCACGACGACCAGCCAGTGCCGGCCGTCGGTGTGCGCGACCGTCACCTCCCAGCGGGGTGCGCCGCCGGTCGTGTGCACGACGCTCAGCACCCCGGCGGCGTCCTCGCCGGTCTCCGCGCGCACCGCCAGCTCCGCGGCCTGGCCGGGCCGGTCCCAGGCCGAGCTCCCCCGGCAGCCCTCCACGACGATCCGGTCTTCCCGGACGCCGCGCAGGACCTCCTTGACCGTGTGCGCCGCGGCCCGGCCGTACGCGTAACCGTGCGGCAGGACGAGCAGGGTGGGGGAGAAGCGATGACCCCCCAGATGGGTGACCTCCCAGGCTCCTCGCACCCCCGAGGCGGCGAGCTCCGCGGCCAGCGGACGGCCGAGCAGCGCACAGCAGCGGTCCCGCTTGCCGTTGGTGCAGACGAGGGCGAGCGGGTCGCCTGTGTGGGACGCACCGCCCAGCACGCTGTCGAACGAGTGGTGGTCGCCCCGGCCGAGCGCGGCGAAGTCGAGGTCCAGCAGCCGGCGCGGGTCGTGGGTCGTGGCGCCGCGCAGCCACACCCGTCCGGGAACGGTGTGGGCCGCGTAGACCTGCCGCAGGGCCGGTGCGCCGAAGTCCGCGTGGCGACCGGGCCGCCGGATGAGCGCGACGCGCACGCCCGTGTCCTGCGCGGCGGCCTCCAGGGCGCGCCCCAGAACGGGGTCCAGGTGGCTCGAGACCAGTGCTCGGGCACCCCAGGGGCCGGGCTGTTCCAGGAGCAGCCAGGTGGTTGCCGTGGCCGCGGTTCCGGCGATGGGCTCGTCAAGGTCCCGCGAGACGGTTGCACACGTACTCACAGAGGTGAGCCTAACCTGAGTTGAGGCGACACGACTTCCGGACGAGCGAGACGGGCGGGGCAGACGGGACAGACGGGACGGGCGGGACGGGCGGGACGGGCCAGAGGGGCGGGACAGAGTTCAGCGCGCCGCGCCGCCGTGCGTGCCGCCAGGCGGCGACCCCGGACCGTCGCGGGGGCGGCGTAGAGCCCTTGGGCGAGGGAGGCGGCCGCGACGACGACCGCCGCACGCCCGGGCCGTCGTGGCAGCCAGGGACCGGTGTGCCCGGCCCGGCCTACTGCGGCAGCGGCTGAGGCGGTTCGGGGCCCACGTAGTGGCCGCTCGGGCGCATCCGCAGCGGCCGTTCGCCG
>NZ_JBEPBI010000027.1:0-60842 GCF_040299045.1 Streptomyces sp. NPDC001027 | reverse complement strand
CTTCTCGATGGAGCGGACGACGAGGCTCGAACTCGCGACCTCAACCTTGGCAAGGTTGCGCTCTACCAACTGAGCTACGTCCGCAGTGCGCCGGTGTGAAGGTGCCGTGGCGCGAGGCCAACTATACCCAACCCCGCTCCCGCGCGAGCCGCACCGCGGCGTGCCGGTTCTCCGCCCCGAGCTTGGAGACGGCCGACGACAGGTAGTTCCGCACGGTGCCCTGCGACAGCGCGGCCCGCTCGGCGATCTCCGCGACGGGCGCGCCGTCGGCGGCGAGTTCGAGCACCTCCGCCTCGCGCGGGGTCAGCGGCGAGTCGCCGGCGGAGATCGCGTCGGCGGCCAACTCCGGGTCGATGTAACGGTTCCCGGCGTGCACCGTGCGGATGATCTCCGCGAGCCGCTGGGCGCTCAGCGTCTTGGGGACGAACCCGCGCACACCTGCCGCAAGCGCCCGCTTGAGGTGCCCCGGCCGTCCGTGACCGGTGACGATCAGTGCCTGGCAGCCGGGCAGTTCGGCGCGCAGGGATGTGGCGACCTTCACACCGTCCGCGCCGGGCATCTGCAGATCCAGGACGGCGACGTCCGGGCGGTGGGCCCGGGCCATCGCCAGCGCCTCCGGCCCGGTGGCCGCCTCGGCGACGATCGTCAGGTCGTCCTCCAGGGAGAGCAGCGCGGCCAGGGCGCCCCGGATGAGGTGCTCGTCGTCGGCGAGCAGCACCCGCACCGTCATGAAGTGACCTCTTTCACAGCGTTCTCCCCGTCCAGCGGCACCTGGGCGACCACCCGGTACCCGCCCGTCCCGACGAACCCCGCCTGCAGCGTCCCGTCCACCCTGAGCAGCCGCTCCCGCAGCCCGGCGAGCCCCGACCCGCCCCGGCCGCCGGACCCGCCGCCGGACCCGGACCCGCCGCCGGACCCGGGGCCGCTGTGCACGGCGTCACCAGGGTCGGCGGCGTCCCGGCCAATGTCACCCCGGCCAGTGTCACCCCCGACGGCGTCGCCCCGGCCGGTGTCGCCCTGGACGGCGTCACCCCGCTGCGTCCCCGGCGCGGGATCCGGCCGGGCGCCGTCGTTCTCCACGGTGAGCACCACGCACCCCTCCGTCCTGCGCAGGGCCACCGAACACCGCTCCGCGGCCCCGTGCCGCAGCACGTTCGTGGTGCTCTCCCGCACCACCCAGCCGAGCGCCGACTGCACCGCGGCGGGCAGCGCCCCGGCGTCCCCGCTCACCTCGCACGCGATCCCGGCCGCCCTCAACACGCCCTGTGCTCCCGCGAGTTCGGCCCCAAGGTCGGCCTCCCGGTAGCCCCGGACGACGTCACGCACCTCACGCTGCGACTCCTGCGCGATGCGCTGCACCTCGATCATCTGATCCACGGCGTCCGCCCGCCCGCGCCGGGCCAGCTGCACCGCCAGCTCGCTCTTCAGGGCGATCACCGCCAGGTTGCGGCCCATGACGTCGTGCAGGTCCCGCCCGAACCGCAGCCGCTCCTCGGCGACGGCGAGCCGGGCCTCGACCTCGCGGGCCCGCTCCGCCTCCCAGAGCACGGACAGGGTCCAGGCGCCGCAGCGACCGGCCAGCAGCGAGAAGAGCGTTCCGAACGCGGTGAGCACCCCGACCGCGAGGATCCCGGCAGGGTCTGGCTCGGTCCAGGCGAACGCGGCCATCAGCACCACGGCGAGCACGAGAGACCGCCGCAGGAACACCGGGACGGGGACGACCAGCCCGTACAGCAGGCCGAGGGGCAGCAGCACGGCGCCGATGAACAGCCTGACCGCCACCGCGTCGGCGCCGCCCCGCACGGCGAGGGCGAGGATCAGCGCCAGCTCCAGGGCCAGCAGGACGACGGAGGGGCGCAGCTCGCGGGGCGGGAGCACGGCTCGGCCCAGGTAGTGGTCGAGCGCCGGCCGGGTGCGCCGGTTCGCCTCCGCGCAGCTCAGCGCGCCCCCGAGGAGCAGCAGTCCGCCGAGGACCAGCGGCAGGGGCCGCCGGTCGACGGAGCCCACCAGCGGCAACGCCAGCCAGGCCAGGGAGAAGAACCAGGTCGTGACGTACCAGGTGACCACGCTCTGCAGCTCGACCCGCTCCGCCTTGCTGCGCTCGCGCCAGTGGCGTCCGTGCCACCCCCGTATCCAGCCGAACACCGTTCCACCGTTCCTCAGCGCCTCGGCTCCCACCGGAACCACCGCCGTACAGCAAACACCGCGAGCAGGGTCCAGACCAGGGCCGTCGCCAGTGCCCCGAGGGCTTCGGGGGCGGACAGGCTCCCGGTCCAGCCGCCCCGGATCAGGGTGATCACCGGAGACAGGGGCAGCAGCTCGCAGAAGGTCGCGAGCCGGTCGGGGAGCAGTTCCAGCGGGACGGCCATCCCGGAGCCGGCCATGGATACCAGCACCAACGGCGCCGTGGTCACCTGCGCGCTCTCCACGGTCCGGGTCAGGGCCGCCGTGAGCGCCGCGAACGCCGCGCACATCACGAGCCCCGACAGCAGCCCCAGCACGGCGAGCTGGGGCGCCTTCGGAGCCGGCACGTCCAGCAGGACGGTGGCGCCGGCCACCAGCACCAGGGACTGCGCCAGCCCCGTGACGAGGATCGGCAGCGCCGATCCGCAGAGGATCTCGGCGTCCCGCAGTTCGCCGGTGCGCAACCGCTTGAGCACCAACTCCTCGCGCCGGGCGGTGTAGACGGACGACAGCGCCTGGTACACCCCGAACAGCAGCGAGAAGCCGATGGCGGCGGGCAGCAGGACCAGACCGGCGGTGAGCCCGACGCCCGCCACGTCCATGCCGTCGACCGCCTGGGCGAGGCTGACCGGCAGCACGAGCGGCACGAACAGGGCGAGGGCGAGGGTGCTCCTGCTGCGCCCGAGAAGCGTCAGCTCGGCCCGGCCGAGGGCGGCGATGCGACCTGGGCGTGTCGTGACGGCACGCGCGGCAGTCCGACCGCCGGCGCCCTCCACCCCCGCCCCGCCGGCCGAGCCCGTCCCACCAGGCCCGCCCGTCCCGCCCGTCCGACCCGTGTCGACCGCCCCACCGGCTCCGCTCATTCCGCCCGCCCCGAATACTCCGCCCGTGCCACCTGCTCCGCCCGTCCCGTCTACTCCGCCCGTGCCACCTGCTCCGCCTGATCCGCCCGTTCCGTGCGCGCTGCTCATGCCGTTCATTCCGCCCGCCCCGCTCCCATGACTCGTCCCGCCGATCCCGCGCGTCCCGCTCATGCCGTTCGCCCCCCTCGTGCCGCGGCCTCCGCAGCCTCCGCGCCGCGACCGCCCCGGTCACCCCGGCCGCCCCGCCGGCTTCGATCACCCCGGTCGCCCTCGGCGTCGTCCGACGCCTGCCGGGCGATGCCGAGGAAGGCCTCCTCCAGCGAGGCCGACCGCACGTCCAGCCCGTGCAGTCGCACTCCGGCCCGGTCGGCCCACACCAGCAGTCCGGTCGCCGCCCGCTGCAACTCCCGTGTGTGCAGCCGTACGACGCGACCGTCGACGTCGTGGCCGCACACCCCGAGTTCCCCCAGCGGCGGCAGGTCGCCCACGAAGTACCCCTCGGGCAGCTCGAAGACGATCCGGGAGGGCTGGGCGCCGGTCACCTCCGCGGGCGTTCCGGAGACGGCGATGCGGCCCCGGTGCAGGATGGCCAGCCGGTCGGCGAGGTGCTCCGCCTCCTCCAGGTAGTGCGTGGTGAGCAGGACGGTCGCGCCGGAGTCGCGCAGGGCGCGCACCAGGTCCCAGGTGTCGCGGCGGCCCTCGGCGTCCAGGCCGGTCGTCGGCTCGTCGAGGAAGAGGACCTCGGGGTCGCCGAGCACCGCGAGCGCCAGGTCGAGGCGCCGCCGCTCGCCCCCGGACAACTGCTTGACCCGGACGTCCGCCCGTTCGGCGAGTCCGACGAGCGCCAGCGCCTCCACGGGCGGACGGGCGCCGCTCACGCAGCCGGCCCACATCCGCGCGGTCTCTGCGACGGTCAGTTCGGAGGGGAAGCCGCCCTCCTGGAGCATCACCCCGGTGCGCGGCCGTACGGCGGCCCGTTCGGTGTAGGGGTCGTGCCCGAGGACCCTGACCCGGCCGCCGTCCGCAGGCGCGAGCCCCTCCAGCAGTTCGACGGTCGACGTCTTCCCGGCCCCGTTGGTGCCCAGCAGCGCGAAGACCTCACCGCGGCGCACGTGGAAGGAGATTCCACGGACCGCTTCGAACTCGCCCGCGTACACCCGCCGGAGGCCGGTGACCTCGATCACGTGCTCATGTGCGTCCATGTCTCGAGCCTCCCGGCGGAGGGGAGGGCCCGGCAGTGCGAGGTGTCACCGGTGCGTATGACAAATGTCAGACGACGGACGACTCCCCCGCCGCCCACGGCAGTCCGGGCGGCCGGAGCCTGCCGCGCCCACGGCACTCCGGGCGGCCGGAACCCGGAACCCGCGGACAGACGGAGGACAGACGGAGGGCGGACGGTGAGCGGCCATGCGCCCGGGCACGCGACGCCCGGGCACACGAAAAGACCCCGATCCAGTGGACCGGGGTCTTTTTCGATGGAGCGGACGACGAGGCTCGAACTCGCGACCTCAACCTTGGCAAGGTTGCGCTCTACCAACTGAGCTACGTCCGCATTGCCTCCGACCGGCTTTCACCGATCGGCGCGAGCACCAGCCTACCTGATCCACAAGAGTGGTCGGATCGGCGATGCAGAGCGGGTGACAGGAATTGCACACTGCGCCTTCCCCCTGGAAGGGGGATGTTCTACTACTGAACTACACCCGCGTGTACTCCGTGAGCTGGGCCTTTCGGCCTTGCCCGGCGGCGTGCTCCAGACTCTAGCTGACCGGGAGGGGTGCAGCGCAAGTCGGTTCCCGCCGAGGGCGGCTGACCGGCCGTCGGCCCAGCACTCGGGCGGAGCTCACTGAGCGTCGGCGAACGCCTCGTAGACCTTCTTGGGGATGCGGCCGCGGGCCGGCACGTCCATCTTGTTGGCCTGGGCCCAGGCGCGGACGGCGGCGGGGTCGGGGGCGACCTCCGTCTGCTTGTACGCCTTGCCGGACCTCGACCGCTTGCGGCCGGCGTCCACGTAGGGCGCGAGCGCCTTACGCAGTTTCTCGGCATTGCCTTCATTCAGGTCGATCTCGTACGACTTGCCGTCCAGTCCGAAGGCGATCGTTTCCGCCGCTTCCGAGCCGTCGATGTCGTCAAAGAGAGTGACCACGACCTTCTGCGCCACGAATATCGGTCCCTTCGTGCGACAGCTCTGCGATGACGTGCCAGGACGCCACGGAGATGTCGACTGTTCGCCTGTTATGGGGCAAAGTATCGGCTATTGACAATTCATTTGTACAGTGCCCGGCATTGCAATGTGAAGCCCGACTAAATCTGTCCGCGTGTCCCGGGGCAATAGGGAACGCGGACGCACCCCGGATCTTTCCCTGAAATTTCCGCGAAGGCACTGGTCCGATACCTGATCGTGATGGCGCTCACGTAGTTTCCTACAACTCTACCCGCGTAGAAATTTTGTACGGGTAGTCTGAAGACACCTGTTGGAGACACCTTCAGGAGCCTGCTCAGCACCACACCACCGGGAGTGCCAGTGGCACGCGTCGTAGTCGACGTCATGCTCAAGCCGGAGATCCTCGACCCCCAGGGCCAGGCGGTGCAGCGCGCACTGCCGCGGCTGGGTTTCGAAGGCATCTCCGACGTACGTCAGGGAAAGCGATTCGAACTGGAAGTTGACGGACCGGTCGACGAGGCCGCCCTCGCCCGCATCCACGATCTTGCGGAATCCTTCCTCGCCAACACCGTGATCGAGGACTTCACCGTCCGGGTCGAGTCGGAAGAAGCCGTCGCGGGGGCCGCGAAGTGACCGCTCGTATTGGCGTCGTCACTTTTCCCGGCAGCCTCGACGACCGGGACACCCAGCGCGCGATCCGCCTCGCGGGCGCGGAGCCCGTCGCCCTGTGGCACAAGGACAAGAACCTCCACCAGGTCGACGCCGTGGTGCTGTGCGGAGGTTTCTCGTACGGCGACTATCTGCGGGCGGGCGCGATCGCCCGTTTCTCCCCGGTGATGGAGCCCCTCATCGAGCAGGCGAAGGCCGGTCTGCCGGTCCTCGGCATCTGCAACGGCTTCCAGATCCTCACCGAGGCCCACCTGCTGCCCGGCGCGATGCTCGGCAACGACCACCTCCACTTCATCTGCCGCGACCAGAAGCTGCGGGTGGAGAACGCGGACACGTCCTGGACGACCGACTACTCGGCCGGCCAGGAGATCCACATCCCGCTGAAGAACATGGACGGCCGGTACGTCGCCGACGAGCGCACGCTCGACGAGCTGGAGGCGGAGGGCCGGGTCGCCTTCCGCTACCTGGACGTCAACCCCAACGGCAGCCTCCGTGACATCGCCGGCATCACCAACGAGGCCGGCAACGTCGTGGGCCTCATGCCGCACCCGGAGCACGCCGTGGAGCCGCTCATCGGCTCGGGGCGCACCGACGGCCTCCCGTTCTTCACCTCGATCCTCAAGAAGCTGGTCAACGCATGAGCCGGACGCCTCTGGACACGGTCGAGCACGCGACCGAGACCCCCGACGTCGAGCTGCCCTGGGCCGAACTCGGCCTCAAGAAGGACGAGTACGAGCGGGTCGTGGAGATCCTCGGCCGCCGCCCGACCGGCGCCGAGCTCGCCATGTACTCCGTCATGTGGTCCGAGCACTGCTCGTACAAGTCCTCCAAGGTGCACCTGCGCCAGTTCGGCGAGAAGGCCCCCCAGTCGGACGCCCTTCTCGTCGGCATCGGCGAGAACGCGGGCGTCGTCGACGTCGGCCAGGGCTACGCCGTCACCTTCAAGGTCGAGTCGCACAACCACCCCTCCTACGTCGAGCCCTACCAGGGCGCGGCCACGGGCGTCGGCGGCATCGTGCGCGACATCATCGCGATGGGCGCGCGGCCGGTCGCGGTCGTGGACCCGCTGCGCTTCGGCGCGGCCGACCACCCCGACACCAAGCGCGTCCTGCCGGGCGTCGTCGCCGGCATCGGCGGCTACGGCAACTGCCTGGGCCTGCCGAACATCGGCGGCGAGGTCGTCTTCGACGCCTGCTACCAGGGCAACCCGCTGGTCAACGCCGGAGCCATCGGCGTCATGCGGCACGAGGACATCCACCTCGCGAAGGCGTCCGGCGCGGGCAACAAGGTCATCCTCTACGGGGCCCGGACCGGCGGCGACGGCATCGGCGGCGCGTCGATCCTCGCCTCCGAGACCTTCGACGACGCCAAGCCGTCGAAGCGGCCGGCCGTGCAGGTCGGCGACCCCTTCCAGGAGAAGCTCCTCATCGAGTGCACCCTGGAGGCCTTCAAGGAGAAGCTGGTCGTCGGCATCCAGGACCTCGGCGCGGCCGGGCTGTCCTGCGCCACGTCCGAGCTCGCCTCCAACGGCTCCGGCGGCATGCGCGTGACGCTGGACGACGTTCCGCTGCGCGACTCCACGCTCTCGCCCGAGGAGATCCTCATGAGCGAGTCGCAGGAACGCATGTGCGCGGTCGTGGAGCCGGCGAAGGTCGACCGGTTCCTGGAGATCTGCGACAAGTGGGACGTCATCGCGACCGTCATCGGCGAGGTCACCGACGGCGACCGCCTCGAGATCTTCTGGCACGGCGGCAAGATCGTCGACGTCGACCCGCGCACGGTCGCCCACGACGGCCCGGTCTACGAGCGCCCCTACGCCCGCCCGGACTGGCAGGACGCCCTCCAGGCGGACGACGCGAACCGGCTGCCGAGGCCGACCACGGGCGAGGAGCTGAAGGACCAGGTCCTGAAGCTGGTGTCCTCCCCGAACCAGGCCTCCAAGAAGTGGATCACCTCGCAGTACGACCACTTCGTGCAGGGCAACACCGTCCTCGCCCAGCCCGAGGACTCCGGCATGATCCGCATCGACGAGGAGACCGGCCTCGGCGTCGCCATCGCGACCGACGGCAACGGCCGCTACGCCAAGCTCGACCCGTACGCGGGCGCGCAGCTGGCCCTCTCCGAGGCGTACCGCAACGTGGCGACGACCGGCGCCAAGCCGCTCGCCGTCTCCGACTGCCTGAACTTCGGCTCGCCCGAGGACCCGGCGGTGATGTGGCAGTTCGCGGAGGCCATCCGCGGCCTCGCCGACGCCTGCCAGCAGCTGGGCACCCCGGTGACCGGCGGCAACGTCTCGCTCTACAACCAGACCGGCGAGGCGGCCATCCACCCGACCCCGGTGGTCGCGGTGCTGGGCGTCATCGACGACGTGGCGCGGCGCACGCCGGTCGCCTTCCAGGAGGAGGGCCAGCTGCTCTACCTCCTCGGCGACACGCGTGAGGAGTTCGGCGGCTCGGCCTGGTCCCAGGTCGTCCACGACCACCTCGGCGGCCTGCCCCCGAAGGTCGACCTGGAGCGGGAGCGGCTGCTCGCCGAGATCCTGATCTCCGCCTCCCGCGACGGCATGATCGACTCCGCGCACGACCTGTCGGACGGCGGTCTGATCCAGGCGGTCGTCGAGTCGGCGCTGCTCGGCGGCAAGGGCGCGCGGCTGGTCGTCCCGGACGGGCTCGACGCCTTCACCCTCCTGTTCTCCGAGTCGGCGGGACGTGCCGTGGTGGCGGTCCCGCGGTCCGAGGAACTCCGCTTCAACGACATGTGCGGGGCGCGCGGCCTGCCCGTCACGCGCATCGGCGTCGTGGACGGCGACACGGTCGAGCTGCAGGGCGAGTTCGCGCTGTCGCTGGAGGAGCTGCGCAAGGCCCACGAGGACACCATCCCGGCGCTGCTCGCGTAGACGGTCGCATGACGGTGAAGGCCCCACCCGGATTCATGTCGCCGGGCGGGGCCTTCTCTGCTTGTCGGGCATTCAGCGGACGTAGTTCTTGAGGATCTCCGTGTCGAGCTCGATGTTCATCGGACCGGGGAGGCACACCTTCTCGCCGAACTTCGCGGTCTCGACGGTGCGGTAGCCGCCGACCTGGCGGTCCGGGTTGCTGTGCACCGTGACCGTGCAGGAGTCCCGGTCGATGAGGAGGTACAGGGGAATCCCGGCCTGCCCGTACGCGGTCGGCTTCTCGTGCCTGTCCCGTCGGTCGGTGTCCGAGTCGTACGAGGTGACTTCGACGACCATGAACGCGCCGTCCGGGTCGGCCCACTCACCGTGCCCCGCGAAGTGGGCCTCGGGCGCGAGTACCGCGTCCGGTTTCGCCCTGCCTTCCCGATACGCATCGACCCGGAGCCCTTGGCTCTGGTAGAGGTCCAGGTCCGGCCTGTGCTGCATACAGTGCCGGGCGAGCCAGGACACGATGGTGCTGTGATCCCCGTCCGTCACCTTCTTGACTCCGATCCGTCCGTTGATGAATTCCAACGTGACGGTCTCGGGAGCGGCGGAGGCGATCGTTTCGAACTCCTCCACCGACATCTGAGACGTGCGCTCGGCCATAACCGTCATGCTGCACCCCCTTCCAGGCGAAGGCCAGTGTTGTCCGGGCCCAGCGGTGCGGGGCGGCTTTCGCCGTCCATCACGCTCACGGGTGACTGACCCGGGCCTTCTGGTCCGTGGGCGTCCGTCCGATGCAGGCCTTGCGTCACAAGGCATAGGCTCGCCGTCATGTCCCCCGCCAAGAAGCGCGCCCGCGCCTACGACCCCGCCAGGACCCGTGCCGCGGTGACGGCCCAGTTCGGGAACGTGCGGCGGGCCGTGGCCGGTCTCACG
This sequence comes from Streptomyces sp. NPDC001027, assembly GCF_040299045.1. NCBI lineage: Bacteria > Bacillati > Actinomycetota > Actinomycetes > Kitasatosporales > Streptomycetaceae > Streptomyces > Streptomyces sp. NPDC001027. The sequence continues at coordinate 51,148 of NZ_JBEPBI010000027.1, read as the reverse complement.
GCCGAGCAGCTCGTGCTGCCCACGCGGCTGCCTGGATGGACCGTGCGGGAGCTGGCCGCGCACATGACCATGGCGGTGGAGACCGTCAGCCGCAACATCGACCGGGACGAACCGGCGAAGGCCGATCTCACGCTCCTGCAGTGGCCGTTCGCCACGGCCGTCCGCGCCGCCGACATCGGCGAGCGCACCCGGGAGATCGCCGCGGCCGACCCCGACCTGGACGTCCTCTACGCCCGCACCGAGGAGCGTTTCGCCGCCGCCCTCGCCGCCGTCCCCGGCGACCGGTTGCTCGCCACGCGCACGGGCGCCATGAGCCTGGCCGACTACCTCGTCACCCGCACCGTCGAGCTGGTCGTGCACACCGACGACCTGAACGCGGCCGTCCCCGGTCTGGACGTCCCGTACGACCGCCAGGCGCTGGCCGCGGCCACCCGGCTCCTCGCCGACGCCCTCGCCGCCAGGGCGCCCGGCGGTGCGACCGAGGTGCGGATCCCGCCGTACGCCGTCGTGCAGTGCGTCGAGGGCCCCCGGCACACCCGGGGGACTCCGCCCAACGTCGTCGAGACCGACCCGCTGACCTGGATCCGGCTGGCCACCGGCCGGGTCACCTGGCAGGACGCCGTGGAGCAGGCGAAGGTCGGCGCGAGCGGCGAGCGGGCGGACCTCGCGGCGCTGCTCCCCCTGATGGCCTGAGCGCACGACGGAACCGACCGGTCCGTCGGCTCGTCGAACCGACATGTCCAGGCAGAGCCACGCCCCCACGGACCCGCACCCTCACCTGCACGGGGACACGCACCCGCACGGGGACACGCGTCGGCACCCGTACCGGCGCCGCACGGCGTTGACCGCCGCCGTTCTGCTCCTCCCCCTCGCCGCGGCCTGCGGTGGCGGGAAGGCGGGCGGCGAGCGGCCCGGCAGCGCAGAGGTGCGCGTGGAGCAGCCCGTCACCGGCGTCCGGTGGAACGTCGAGAGCGTGACCGTGGGCGGAGCCGTCCAGGAGGCCCCTGCAGGCGCGTACGTCGAGGTCGAGGACGGCAGGGCGACGGGCGACTACGGCTGCAACCACTTCACCGCGAAGGCCGCCGTCCAGGGCGACCGCGTCCGGTTCAGCGACGCGCGGTCGACCAGGATGGCCTGCGGGAAGCAGCCCATGGCGTTCGAGCGCACGCTGGCCGCCACGCTCGCCGACGGGACCCTCACCGCCGAGGTCGACGGCGCCACGCTGACCCTCGGCACGGCCGACGGCGACCAGGTCCGACTGACCAGGACGACCGCGTCCGACTGACCAGGAAGTGAGACCCGGTCGGCGTCCAGCGCCCCTGAGCGCCCCTATCGGTGTGCGACAGCTCACTCATGCCCGTACAGCGGCCACCCGCCCGGTCGCCCCAGGGGCCCGCCGGATCCCGGAGTGGATCATCGAACCCGGTTCCTGACCTGCGCATACGCGGGGATCATGGACGCCCAGGCCGACCGGTGATCCAGTTACCGACGGGTATCCCCAATTCGGACCAGTGGTCGATCTCGCCTACACTCGGTGGCGTGCCACGTGGTGACGGTCGACTCAGTCATGATCTGCTCCCCGGTGAGAAGGGCCCCCAGGACGCATGCGGCGTCTTCGGTGTCTGGGCTCCCGGTGAAGAGGTCGCCAAGCTCACTTACTTCGGGCTCTACGCCCTACAGCATCGAGGTCAGGAATCCGCGGGGATCGCGGTCAGCAACGGCTCGCAGATCCTCGTCTTCAAGGACATGGGCCTGGTGTCCCAGGTCTTCGACGAGACCTCACTCGGTTCGCTCCAGGGTCATATCGCGGTCGGTCACGCCCGCTACTCGACCACCGGCGCCTCCGTGTGGGAGAACGCCCAGCCGACGTTCCGCGCCACCGCGCACGGTTCGATCGCGCTCGGTCACAACGGGAACCTCGTCAACACCGCCCAGCTCGCCGAGATGGTCGCCGACCTGCCCAAGCAGGAGGGCCGCACCCCTCGCGTCGCGGCGACCAACGACACCGACCTGCTCACCGCGCTCCTCGCGGCCCAGGTCGACGAGGAGGGCAAGCCGCTGACCATCGAGGAGGCCGCCCACCAGGTCCTCCCCCAGGTCAAGGGCGCCTTCTCGCTCGTGTTCATGGACGAGCACACGCTCTACGCGGGCCGCGACCCCCAGGGCATCCGCCCGCTGGTCCTCGGCCGGCTCGAGCGCGGCTGGGTGGTCGCCTCGGAGTCCGCCGCGCTCGACATCTGCGGTGCGAGCTACGTCCGCGAGATCGAGCCGGGCGAGTTCGTCGCCATCGACGAGAACGGCCTGCGGACCTCCCGGTTCGCGGAAGCGAAGCCCAAGGGCTGCGTCTTCGAGTACGTGTACCTGGCCCGCCCCGACACCGACATCGCCGGGCGGAACGTGTACCTCTCCCGGGTGGAGATGGGCCGCAAGCTCGCCAAGGAAGCGCCGGTCGAGGCCGATCTCGTCATAGCGACACCGGAGTCCGGCACTCCCGCCGCCATCGGTTACGCGGAGGCGTCGGGCATCCCGTTCGGCGCGGGCCTCGTGAAGAACGCCTACGTCGGCCGGACGTTCATCCAGCCCTCGCAGACGATCCGCCAGCTGGGCATCCGGCTGAAGCTGAACCCCCTCAAGGAAGTCATCAAGGGCAAGCGCCTGGTCGTCGTCGACGACTCGATCGTGCGCGGCAACACCCAGCGGGCCCTGGTCCGCATGCTCCGCGAGGCGGGCGCGGCCGAGGTGCACATCCGCATCTCCTCGCCGCCCGTGAAGTGGCCCTGCTTCTTCGGCATCGACTTCGCCACGCGCGCGGAGCTGATCGCCAACGGCATGACCATCGACGAGATCGGCACCTCCCTGGGCGCCGACTCGCTCTCGTACATCTCCATCGAAGGCATGATCGAGGCGACCACCATCGCCAAGCCGAACCTCTGCCGCGCCTGCTTCGACGGCGAATACCCGATGGAGCTCCCCGATCCCGAGCTGCTCGGCAAGCAGCTCCTGGAGACGGAGCTGGCCGCCGGTCCGGCCGCCACGGCCGCGGCCGACGCGATCCGCCGTCCGTAGACGCTCCGACACATCCGTCACACCTGCCGTACGACACGAAAGTTCTCACCGTCATGTCTGAGACAACTGGTGCCAGCTACGCAGCTGCGGGCGTCGACATCGAAGCGGGCGACCGCGCCGTGGAGCTCATGAAGGAGTGGGTGAAGAAGACGCAGCGCCCCGAGGTCCTCGGCGGCCTCGGCGGCTTCGCCGGCCTCTTCGACGCCTCCGCCCTCAAGCGCTACGAGCGTCCCCTGCTCGCCTCCGCGACCGACGGCGTCGGCACGAAGGTCGACATCGCCCGCCGACTGGGCGTGTACGACACCATCGGCCACGACCTGGTCGCCATGGTCATGGACGACATCGTGGTGTGCGGCGCCGAGCCGCTGTTCATGACCGACTACATCTGCGTCGGCAAGGTCCACCCCGAGCGGGTCGCGGCCATCGTCAAGGGCATCGCCGAGGGCTGTGTGCTCGCCGGCTGCGCCCTGGTCGGCGGTGAGACGGCCGAGCACCCGGGCCTGCTCGGCGAGGACGACTTCGACGTCGCCGGCGCCGGCACGGGCGTCGTGGAGGCCGACCGGCTGCTCGGCCCGGATCGCATCCGCACGGGTGACGCGGTGATCGCCATGGCGGCCTCCGGCCTTCACTCGAACGGGTACTCGCTGGTCCGGCACGTCCTGCTGAACCAGGCGGGCCTGTCCCTGGACGCACGGGTCGACGAGCTCGGCCGCACGCTCGGCGAGGAGCTCCTGGAGCCCACCAAGATCTACTCGCTGGACTGCCTGGCCCTCACCCGCACCACGGACGTGCACGCCTTCTCGCACATCACCGGAGGCGGTCTGGCGGCCAACCTGGCCCGTGTGATCCCCGACGGGCTGCACGCCGTCGTGGACCGCACCACGTGGACCCCGGCCCCGATCTTCGACCTGGTCGGCAGGACCGGTTCGGTCGAGCGCCTGGAGCTGGAGAAGACGCTCAACATGGGCGTCGGCATGATGGCGATCGTGCCCGAGGAGTCGGCGGACGTCGCGCTCGCGACGCTGGCCGACCGCGGCGTCGAGGCCTGGGTCGCCGGCGAGATCACCGAGCGCGGCGAACACCCGACCGGCGCGGAGCTGGTCGGGGACTACGCCGTGTAGAACCGCCGCAGAGCGGGCGACCGCACAGGCAGCACAAGACCCGGTCGGTGACCGAAGTCACCGACCGGGTGAGTGCTCAGTACAAGGTCAAGCGCCGCGACGGTGTTGCGAGGAGTCCTCGCCGTCATCCTCGTCGTCGTCCCCGTACAGCTCGGCGTACCGGGCGTACGGGTCGTCGTCTTGCTCATCGTCATCATCCTCGAACGGTTGACCGTTCGGCGGAATGTTCGATGGCGATGCGCCCAGCTCTTCGGCCAGACGCGAGAGATCTGTCCCGCCGCTGTTGTACTTCAGCTGGCGGGCGACCTTCGCTTGCTTGGCCTTGGCCCGGCCGCGCCCCATGGCTCGACCCCCTCAACGACGGGGCTCGACGGCCCCAGGTTGACACGCGTTCATGATCCAGGACGGCCTCTCCATGGAGAGCCCGTCGTAGGGCTCCCACGGTACCTGAGCCCACGCCCGTACGGTACGTCGCCCGTACCACGCGCGTGTGCGCAGCACCCGTCGAGCGCCCCGTCCTCGCTGGTCAGTGGCGATTTTAACCACTTATCGGCGGGCGACCCGCCGGGAGGAGTGAGAGTTCTCTCTAACTTTCCACCGGCCGGTACCGCCGAAACCCTCGGACGGGACGCCCTGGGGCCCCGCCGGAAGATCACCAGCCGCGCGCCCGAGCCGCCTCGTGCATCCGCTGCTCGGCGATCCGGTCGGCCGCGGCGGCCGGCGGAATTCCGTCTTCCTTCGCACGTGCGAAGATCCCGAGCGTGGTGTCGAAGATCTTCGCCGCCTTCGCCCTGCACCGGTCGAAGTCGAAGCCGTGCAGCTCGTCGGCGACCTGGATGACCCCGCCGGCGTTCACCACGTAGTCCGGCGCGTAGAGGATCCCGCGGTCGGCGAGGTCCTTCTCCACGCCCGGGTGGGCGAGCTGGTTGTTGGCCGCCCCGCAGACGATCCTCGCCGTCAGCACCGGCACCGAGTCGTCGTCGAGCGCCCCGCCGAGCGCGCAGGGGGCGTAGACGTCGAGACCCTCGACGCGGATCAGCGCGTCGGTGTCGGCGACGGCCGTCACGCCTTCCGGGTGCCGCTCGAGGATCCTGCGCACCGCGTCCTCACGGACGTCCGTGATCACGACCCGGGCGCCCTCCTCGCGCAGATGCTGCACGAGGTGGTGGCCGACCTTGCCGACGCCCGCGATGCCGACGGTGCGGTCGCGCAGCGACGGATCGCCCCACAGGTGCTGTGCGGAGGCCCGCATGCCCTGGTAGACGCCGAAGGCCGTCAGCACGGAGGAGTCTCCCGCGCCGCCGTTCTCCGGTGAGCGCCCGGTCGTCCAGCGGCACTCGCGCGCCACGACGTCCATGTCGGCGACATAGGTCCCGACGTCGCAGGCCGTCACATAGCGACCGCCGAGGGAGGCCACGAAGCGGCCGTACGCGAGCAGCAGAGCCTCGGACTTGATCGTGTCGGGATCACCGATGATCACGGCCTTGCCGCCGCCGTGGTCCAGCCCGGCCATGGCGTTCTTGTACGACATCCCGCGCGCGAGGTTCAGCGCGTCGGCGACGGCCTCCGCCTCGGTCGCGTAGGGATAGAAGCGGGTGCCGCCGAGGGCGGGGCCCAGAGCGGTGGAGTGCAGGGCGATGACGGCCTTGAGGCCGCTCGCACGGTCCTGGCAGAGCACGACTTGCTCATGACCACCCTGGTCCGAGTGGAACAGGGTGCGCAGTACATCAGCAGGTGCGCCGGATACGTCGGTCACGGTGGTGACTCCCGGGTAACTAGCGGCGGTCGGGACACGGGCGCCGTAAGGGTGGCGGGGCCCGTGCTCTGAGCGTAGAGCCTGCACGGCCCGCCGATCTCGCGGTGCGGGGGATCACCTTCTCCCGGAGTGGCGCCGTGCGACGATTCGCAGGGGTTTCCCCGTCGGCCGAAAGGGGAGGGAGCAGGCGTGCCCAAGGTGTCCTCGGTGATCGTTCCCTACGCGGTCTATCTGCGCGTGTACGAGCCGCTGGCCGCTTTCCCCGAGCCGGAGCGCACCCACTGGGCCCGCTACGCCCGCCGCCCCGATCTGCCCTCCTACCAGGACGAACTGCGCCGCTCGCTGGCCGGGCTGCTGCCCACCCCGCCGGTCGCGGCGCCGGTGCACGAGAGCGGCGACGCGTTCGTGACCGAGGTGGACGGCGTGCTCTGCGTCTGCCCCTGGCGCACCCGGCTGCGCGGCTGGCTGGCGCTGGCGGACGTCGGCGAGGAGCTGCCCCGGCCGGTTCTGGAGGCGGCGCTCCCCGAGGTGGTGCGCCGGCAGGCGGCCCAGGACCACGAACGCTGGCTGGAGAGCAACCCCGACGCCCGCCCGTGGATCCGCACGGCGGTCTGGCAGGTGCCGCTCCACTGGTTCGTGCTGGTCTCTGACGAGGAGCGCGCGTACGAGAAGGGGACCGGGGAGGCCGCCCCGAGCCTGCGCTACCGCACGCCGATGGTGCAGGCGCGCCGCCGGGTGGCCCGCTCGCTGCGCACGCTGAAGGACTCCACGGACGAGGGGCCGCTCGTCGAGGGCCTGCTGGACGTGGGCCGCTGGCTGGAGGAGTTCCATCCGCGTTCGCTGGTGGAACTGGATTACGGCGGCCTGGTGCACGTGCTGCCGGCCGGCGATCTCGAGGACGATCACTCGGCGAGGGACGTGGCCGAGGGCATCGAGGCGCTGCGGACCGGGGACGGCGCGGCGGCCGGCGAGGCGTACGCGCGGCTCGTGGAGCGGTGGCGGTCGGTGCGGGACCGGCGGTCGGCGAACTGATCGCGCAGCCCCCTGGCGGAGCTGTGAACTGACGGTGTGACAGATATGACAGCGCTTTCATTCGTGACCTGCGTCACGGCCGGGAAGCGGTCGAACAGCGTACGGTCGGCGCACTTCACGGAACTGACGGGGCGTAGGTCCCGATCCGGGCTTTTGTCGCAAGGGTGACGGACCGCACGTACACGGCCCTTGCGCCGGTTGCCCCTCCTCGTGCCAAAATAGGACAAGGAGTCCGGGGAGGGCTCCGTCCGCCTACTTATGCTCCATCGTGGGGGGAAATCTCAGCATTGCACGCTTTGCGGGGTCTGGCGGCTCGCGATCGCTCTGTGACTGATCGTCACAGCAGCGTGACTGTCCGCTATGGCATGGTCCATCGGCTTCCGTCGCCGATGAACACCTGGGGGGCAATTCCATCGGTTTGGCCGACGCGGCTGGACGGATGGTGTAGTTGTAGTGCCGAGGACAAGCCGTTCGTCCTATAACCGACTCGACCCGCATCCGCCATTTCGGGCAACGCGGGTCAAGGTGCAGAATTTAGAGGAAAGAACCGAGAACGATCGGTTCTCCCGAGGAGGCCGCTCATGACCGCTCGCACCCCTGATGCTGAGCCGCTGCTGACCCCGGCTGAGGTCGCCACGATGTTCCGCGTCGACCCCAAGACGGTCACGCGGTGGGCGAAGGCCGGCAAGCTCACGTCGATCCGCACGCTCGGCGGGCATCGCCGTTATCGCGAGGCTGAGGTCCGCGCACTGCTCGCGGGCATCCCGCAGCAGCGCAGCGAGGCCTGACAACCGCATATCGGGCAATCCGTCAGGTTCCCCCACCTGAGCGCACGCCCGAAACCTGGCATCAAGCGACGTGGGTCCTGCCCCAACAGGCCCCGCATCCCTAGGGAAACGTCGTCGATCGCGCCGGACTCCGCCGAGTCCGGCGCGATCTTTTTTGTGCGCTCGAGCGCGCTATGGCTCACTCCGCGAGTGGTATCAGGTGACTCTGTGCGCGACCTTGTCGGAGTCTGGGGAGGCTCTGGGAGGGTTCCGGGGGGCATCCTCCTGAGTGGTGCAATTGCACATATTAAATTGACCAGTTGTATGAGACCGGTAAGAACCCGGGTTTTCAAAACTCATGCAGTGACACCCGTCACACATCAAAGGTCTTGTTACCGGTGAGTCACGTGCGCTAGTAGACGATTGAACTTCACTGTGCCACAGGAGCCCGGCTGTGGGTACGGTCCGCGGGCCATCGCGTCACGCCTGGAGGGAATCGGCGACGCCCGCCGGGTCGGCCTCCCGCGTGGAGCCGGCCCGGGCGGCGGCGCCGGTCGTGTCCGTGTCGCGGGGGGCGGGGCTCTCGCCCTCGGTGGGCCGCTCGGGGGCCCGCTCGGGGGCCTGGGGGCCCCGGGACGCCCCGTCCATCGCCAGTTTCAGCAAGCGGTGGCAGATCGGGCAGTGGCGGGTCAGGTGGCGGTAGGACGACGCGGCCGACAGATGCGCGCGGAGCAGGGCCCGCGTTTCGTGCCTGACCGATGCCGCCATGCCCCACCTCCATGCGGGCGCCGCGGGAACGGGCCCTGGGTTCTGGGGTACCGGCCGAATGTGACGCCGTCAAGGGCGTCGTCGGGCGCGAGCCCCGCGGCGCCCGGCAGCGCACACGAGTGAGGCCCGCACCCCTTGCCGGGGAGCGGGCCTCGTTTCGTTCACTGCGGTCCTGACGGGATTTGAACCCGCGGCCTCCACCTTGACAGGGTGGCGAGCACTCCAAACTGCTCCACAGGACCTTGCTTTTGCGGCACTTGATGCTGCGCTGTGCTGCGAGAAGGACTGTACAGGAGGGTGAGCCCGGTGGTCGAACTCACTCTCCGTGCAGGGCCCGTCACGGCGCCGCCGCGTCGATCGCCTTCACGATCCGCTTGTCGGAGACCGGGTACGCCGTGCCCAGTGCGTGGGCGAAATAGCTGACCCGGAGCTCCTCGATCATCCAGCGGATGTCCAGGACCTGCTGGGGAACCGGCCGGCCCGCGGGCAGCTGCTCCAGCAGCCACGCGTACTCGTCCTGCATCTCGTGGACCTTCTCCATGCGTGCGGTGTCGCGCTGCACGCCGGTCGGCATCTGCTGCAGCCGCCGGTCCGCGGCCACCAGGTAGCGCATGAGGTCGGGCAGCCGGCGCAGCCCCGCCCAGGTCACGAAGCCGGGCTTCACGAGGGCGTCCAGCTGCCCCCGCACGTCCGTCAGGTTCGCGAGCAGCACGGGGCTGCGCACGCCCTTCAGGCGGCGCTCGCAGGCCTGCCAGGCCGCGAGGACCTGCTGCACCTGGCCCACCGCCTGCACGGTCGTGTCGACGATCTCCGCGCGCACCTTCTCGTACAGCTTGCGGTACGACTCCTCGTCCCAGACCGGCCCGCCGAAGTCGGCGATGAGCCGGTCCGCCGCCGCCATCGCGCAGTCGTCGAACAGCGCCTGGACGGAGCCGTGCGGATTCGCGGACAGCGCCAGCTTTTGAACGTTCGTCAACTTCTCGGATGCGAACTTTGCCGGGTTGACCGGGATGGTGCGCAGGATCAGCCGGCGGGTGCCCTTCCACATCGCCTCGGCCTGTTCCGCCTCCGTGTCGAAGAGGCGCACGGAGACGGTGTTCGCCGTCGGCCCGTCGTCGACGAGCGCCGGGTACGCCTTCACCGGCTGGCCGGCGCGGCGGGTCTCGAAGACGCGGGTGAGGTTGCCGATCGTCCAGTCCGTCAGGCCCGAGCGCTCCAGGGACTCGCCGCCCTGCCGTTCGGCGGTGGCCGCGGCCGCCTGGGAGAGGGCCTGCCTGGCCTTGGGCTTCAGCCGGAGCTTCAGCGACTCCAGGTCCTTGTCCTCGGCCAGCTTGCGGCGCCGCTCGTCGACGATCCGGAACGTGATCCTCAGATGGTCGGGGAGTCGCGACCAGTCGAAGTCGTCGGCCTCGAAGGGGACGCCGACCATCCGCCTGAGCTCCCGGGCCATGGCCGTCGTCAGGGGCTCCTGCAGGGGGACCGCCTGGTCCAGGAAACGCTTCGCGAAGTTCGGCGCCGGCACGTAGTTGCGCCGGATGGGCTTGGGGAGGGAACGGATCAGCTCCGTGACGACCTCCTCCCGCAGCCCGGGGATCTGCCAGTCGAAGCCCTCGTCCGTGACCTGGTTGAGGACCTGGAGGGGGACGTGGACGGTCACGCCGTCCGCGTCCGCGCCCGGCTCGAACTGGTACGTGACGCGGAACTTCAGGGGGCCCTGCCGCCAGGAGTCCGGGTAGTCGGCCTTCGTGACCGCCTCCGCCGACTCCCGGATGAGCATCTCCCGCTCGAAGTCGAGCAGGTCGGGCTGCTGGTGCCGCTCGTGCTTCCACCAGGAGTCGAAGTGCGCCCCCGACACGACGTGTTCCGGCACCCGCTGGTCGTAGAAGTCGAACAGCGTCTCGTCGTCGACCACGATGTCCCGGCGCCGCGCGCGGTGCTCCAGCTCCTCGACCTCGCTGAGGAGCCGGCGGTTGTCCGAGAAGAACTTGTGGTGCGTACGCCAGTCGCCCTCGACGAGCGCGTTGCGGATGAACAGGTCGCGGGAGGTCTCCGGGTCGATCCGGCCGTAGTTGACCTTGCGCTGGGCGATGATCGGGACGCCGTACAGCGTGACCTTCTCGTCCGCCATCACGGCCGCCTGGTCCTTCTCCCAGCGCGGCTCGCTGTACGTGCGCTTCAGGAGGTGCCCGGCCAGCGGCTCGACCCACTCCGGCTCGATCTTCGCGTTGACGCGGGCCCAGAGCCGGGAGGTCTCCACCAGCTCGGCGGACATCACGAACCGCGGCTGCTTCTTGAACAGGGCCGAGCCCGGGAAGATCGCGAACTTGGCACTGCGCGCGCCCAGATACTCGTTCTTGGCCGTGTTCCTCCCACCCTCCCCCCCGGCGGTCTTCACGTCCTTCATGCCGATGTGCGACAGCAGCCCGGCGAGGAGGGAGACGTGGACGCTCTGCTCGGGCGCGTCCTCCTCGTTCAGGTGGATGCCCATCTGCTTGGCGACCGTGCGCAGCTGCGTGTAGATGTCCTGCCACTCACGGATGCGCAGGAAGTTCAGGTACTCCTGCTTGCACATACGCCGGAAGGAGGACGAGCCCCGCTCCCTCTGCTGCTCGCGGACGTACCGCCACAGGTTGAGATAGGCGAGGAAGTCGCTCGTCTCGTCCCGGAAGCGGGCGTGCTGCTGGTCGGCCTGCGTCTGCTTGTCGGCTGGGCGCTCGCGCGGGTCCTGGATCGACAGCGCGGCGGCTATCACCATGACCTCGCGCACACAGCCGTTCCTGTCGGCCTCCAGGACCATGCGGGCCAGACGCGGGTCGACCGGCAGCTGGGCGAGCTTGCGGCCGGTCTGGGTGAGCCGCTTGCGGGGGTCCTTCTCGGCCGGGTCCAGTGCGTTCAGCTCCTGGAGCAGCTGGACGCCGTCGCGGATGTTGCGGTGGTCCGGCGGGTCGATGAACGGGAACTTCTCGATGTCGCCGAGGCCGGCCGCGGTCATCTGCAGGATGACGCTCGCCAGGTTGGTGCGCAGGATCTCCGCGTCCGTGAACTCGGGCCGGGCGAGGAAGTCGTCCTCGTCGTACAGCCTGATGCAGATGCCGTCGCTGGTGCGGCCGCAGCGGCCCTTGCGCTGGTTGGCGCTGGCCTGCGAGATCGCCTCGATGGGCAGGCGCTGGACCTTGGTGCGGTGGCTGTAGCGGCTGATCCGGGCGAAGCCGGGGTCGATGACGTACTTGATGCCGGGCACCGTCAGGGACGTCTCGGCCACGTTCGTCGCCAGGACGATCCTGCGGCCCGTGTGCTGCTGGAAGACCCGGTGCTGCTCGGCGTGCGAGAGCCGGGCGTAGAGCGGCAGGACCTCGGTGAACCGGAACTTCTTCTTCTCCAGCGCGTCCGCCGTGTCGCGGATCTCCCGCTCGCCGGAGAGGAAGACGAGGATGTCGCCCTGCCCCTCGCCCATCAGCTCCTCGACGGCGTCGGTGATCGCGGTGATCTGGTCGCGGTCGGCGTCCTCGGCGTCCTCCTCGAGGAGCGGCCGGTAGCGGACCTCGACCGGGTAGGTGCGTCCGCTGACCTCGACGATCGGGGCGTCGCCGAAGTGCCGCGAGAAGCGCTCGGGGTCGATGGTCGCGGAGGTGATGACGACCTTGAGGTCCGGCCGCCGCGGCAGCAGCTGGGCGAGGTAGCCCAGCAGGAAGTCGATGTTGAGGGACCGCTCGTGGGCCTCGTCGATGATGATCGTGTCGTAGGCGCGCAGCTCGCGGTCGGTCTGGATCTCCGCGAGCAGGATGCCGTCCGTCATCAGCTTCACGAAGGTGGCGTCCGGGTTCACCTGGTCGGTGAACCGCACCTTCCAGCCGACGGCCTCGCCGAGCGGGGTCCGCAGCTCCTCCGCGACGCGCTCGGCCACGGTGCGGGCGGCGATACGGCGGGGCTGGGTGTGCCCGATCATGCCGCGGACGCCGCGCCCGAGCTCGAGGCAGATCTTGGGGATCTGGGTGGTCTTGCCGGAGCCGGTCTCACCGGCGACGATGACCACCTGGTGATCACGGATGGCGGCCGCGATCTCGTCCTTCTTCTGGCTGACCGGAAGCTGTTCGGGGTAGGACACGGCCGGCACGCGGTCGCGTCGCAGGGCCGCCCGCTCCTCGAACCGCGCGACCTCCGCCGCGATCTCGGCGAGGACGGCGGCACGGGCCTCCGGCTTGCGGATCCGGCGCGCGCCGTCGAGCCTGCGCCCGAGGCGGTGCGCGTCGCGCAGGGACAGCTCGGCCAGACGGGAGGCGAGGCCGCCGAAGCCGTCGGCGGCGGGAGTGCCCGGAGAGGAGGCGCCGGGGGCGGGGTGCGTAGACATACGCGGTCCAGGATCGCATCCCGGCCGAAGAAGGGGCGAGTGCTTTTGGGCGTGCCCGCCCGGCCCGGCTGCCCGGCCCGGCTGCCCGGCCCGACATGACGAAACCCCCTCCGGAGCCCGGAGGGGGTTTCGCTGTGGTGGCTGGGGCCGGGGTCGAACCGGCGACCTATCGCTTTTCAGGCGATCGCTCGTACCAACTGAGCTACCCAGCCACGAGGCTTCAGAGAAACCTCAGCGGTCCTGACGGGATTTGAACCCGCGGCCTCCACCTTGACAGGGTGGCGAGCACTCCAAACTGCTCCACAGGACCAAGCTGTTGTGTACGACAGTGTCGCACACGGTGTTGCGTGCCCCCAACGGGATTCGAACCCGTGCTACCGCCTTGAAAGGGCGGCGTCCTAGGCCGCTAGACGATGAGGGCTATCGGCCCGCCTGGGCGCTTCTCAGCGCGTCGGGGACGTCATGAGCATATGGGATGCCGGGGGGTATCGCCAAAACGGTTTACGGGGCCTTTCGCGAGGCGGTCGCCGAGGGGGCGGCGGACGGGCTCGGGGACGGGGCGGAGGGGTTCGGGGAAGGGGTGGGGGCCGGGGCGGTGGGCGAGGTGGGGGACGGGGCGGAGCCCGGCTGGTTCTCCTTCGGGAGGTGACGGCTGACCTCGGCCGTCGTCAGGCCCAGACCGCCGAGCTTGATCTCGTCCCAGGCCTGGAGGCGGCGCGTGCCGCGGTCGAAGTAGAGGATCGAGGCCTCGATGGGGTCTGGGTACTTGCCCTCCACGGCGCGCAGGCCGCTGCCGCCGGTCGACCCCTCGACGCGCAGCCGGGTGCCCTTCTTCATGACCTCCATCCCCTCGTGGTGGAGGTGACCGGACAGGACGAGGGGCACCTCGCCGTCGGTGCCGCGGGCGGCGGAGGGCTCGTGGACGACGGCCACGTCGACGGGCGCGCCGGCCGCCCGCTGCGCGCGCAGCGCCCCGGCAAGGCGCGCGCCCGCCGCCTCCTCGGACTGGGCGGCGCCCGGCGCGGTGGAGCGGTCGGGGGTGAACTGCGGGTCCCCGATGCCGGCGAAGCGCAGGCCGGCGACGCTGACCGCGCGGCCGCCGTCGAGGACGTGCACGTTCTTCATGCCCTGCAGATAGCGCTGGGTGACGAGGGAGTCGTGGTTGCCCCTGACCCACACGTACGGCGCGCCCAGGGTGGCGATGGGGTCCAGGAAACCGTTCTCGGCCGCGCTGCCGTGGTCCATGGTGTCGCCGGAGTCGACGATGACGTCGACCTTGTACTGCTCCACCAGCGACGAGATGATCTTCCAGCTCGCGGGGTTGAGATGGATGTCGGAGACGTGCAGCACGCGCACGGTGGTCGGGTCCGGCGAGTAGGCGGGCAGCGTCGAGGTCACGTCGTAGAGCTTGGTGACGTTGGTGACCAGGCGGGCGAGCTCCTGCTGGTAGACGTCGAACTCGGTGACGATGCTGCGCGCGTTGCCGACGAGCGACGGCGCGGAGGAGAGCAGACCCGAGAAGCGGGGCTCCAGCACCGACTTGGGGTTCCAGGTGGCGTAGGCGGTGGCGCCCGAGGCGGCCAGCAGGGCGAGGGCCAGGCCGCCGGCGGCGAGGGCGCGGCGCGGCCGGCGGTAGACCGCGAGGCCGAGCGCGGCGGCGCCCGAGACGACGGCGACGCAGGAGCGCAGCGCCAGGTCCATGGTGCCGTGCTCGACGTCCCGGGCGACCTCGTCCTGGAGTCCGGAGAGGCGTTCGGGGTGGTCGACCAGGGCCTGGGAGCGGGCGGGGTCGAGCTGGTCGACGTTCACGTCGAGGCGGACCGGCGCGAGGTGGCTGTCCAGGCTGAGCGCGCCCAGCGGAGAGACGTTGATCTTCGTCCCGCCGGTGAAGGAGGGGCGCAGGGTCATCGTGGTGTCCATGGGGCCGACGGGGACGCGGACGTTCCCGACGACCAGCAGCCCGAGCCAGGCGCCGACGAGGACGACGGCGGTCATGCCGAGGGCGCGCAGCCAGGGCCGCGGGGCGGCGGCGAGTTCGGGGACGGTGTCCCTGCGCCGGGCGGGCTTGAGGCGTCGCAGGGCTGCGGCGGGGAGGCGGACGCGGACCATTGGTGGCGTATGCCCCGGTCCGGGCGCGGATATGCGGGCCGTTCGCACGCTCCCCCCGGAGGCCGTGTGCCCGACAATGGGCCTGTGCTGGAGATGACGCGCGAGGAGTTCGAGGAACTGGTGGCCGAGGCGCTGGACCGGATCCCGCCGGAACTGACGCGGCTGATGGACAACGTCGCGGTGTTCGTCGAGGACGAGCCGCCTGCGGACGATCCCGAGCTCCTCGGGCTGTACGAGGGGACTCCGCTGACCGATCGCGGCGAGTGGTACGCCGGGGTCCTGCCGGACCGGATCACGATCTACCGGGGTCCGACGCTGCGGATGTGCGAGTCCCGGGCGGACGTGGTCGCGGAGACCGAGGTGACGGTGGTGCACGAGATCGCCCACCACTTCGGCATCGACGACGCCCGGCTGCACGCCCTCGGGTACGGCTGACCGTCCGGCGCAGGGGCGCGCGGCCCGGGCGTGTCCTCTTGCGGGCGGCGGGAGTTGGGCACCGTGACTTCTTACGCCTGCCCCGGAGGTGGCCCCGTGCGCCCCTTGTACCTTCCCGTCCGTCTGGCTGTGACGGTCATGGCCGTCGCCGCGGCCGCCGGCTGTATGAGCGTGGGGGACGACGACGGCGGCCGGGCGAAGCCCTCGCACTCGGCCGGCCCGCGGGGCGGTGAGGCGGGGGGCGGCGACTCGCGGGGCGCGGGCGGCGGGTTCGGCGTGGGCGCGGCGGGCGGCGACGGCAGGCACGGGCACGGGAAGGGCGCCGGGGGGCGGGCGAGCGCTCCGGCGTCGGCGGGGGCCTCGCCGTCGGCGGGCGGGAGCCCCGCGGCCCTGCCCGGGGCGGTCCGGCCCGGAGGGAGCGCTGGTCCGGGGGCGGCGACGCCGAGCGGCGTGCAGCCGCCCGCGCCCACCCGGTCGCCGGACCCGGCGCCGCCCGTGCCGACGCCGGAGCCGCCGTCGCCCACGCCGGAGCCGACGGTCGCCGAGCCGTCGGCGTCGGCGCACGAGGACGGAGGCGGGACGGCGCCCCAGCTGCTGGACCGGGAGCCGGCGCCGGAGGCCGGTGCGCCGGTCTGACGCGGCGACCGGCAAGGGGGTCGTCCGCGCGCGGGGCTCTCGGCGCTCGCGGGGTTTCCGGTGCCGGTCCGGCCGCCGTCCCGCTGATCGCGGTCCGCCTCGGCCGGGCGGCTGAGCTGCGACGATGGCCTCGGTTTGCCTTCCGTGGCCGCGGTGCGTATGGTAGTAGATCGTTTGATCCCATTTGCCCGGCGCCACTGCAGAGCGCGCCGTGTGGCGCGTACTCTCCCTTGCCGTGGCTGACCGCATAGAGGCGGTCCTTGCAATGCGAACACGGAGTTGACGGGCGCGTGCCGAAGAGACTCCGGAAGGTTTCGCATTCGCATGTCCATTTCCAGTACTGATCACGCCGTCATGCCCGAGAACGACGGCGGGTCGATCGACGAAGCGGCGATCGAGGTCACCGAGGCCGCCGAGGCCTCCGTCGAGACCCCCGAGATCACCTTCGCCGACCTCGGTCTCCCCGAGGGCGTCGTGCGCAAGCTCGCGCAGAACGGCGTGACAACCCCCTTCCCGATCCAGGCCGCGACCATCCCGGACGCCCTGGCCGGCAAGGACATCCTCGGCCGTGGCCGCACCGGCTCCGGCAAGACCCTCTCCTTCGGTCTGCCGACCCTGGCCACGCTGGCCGGCGGGCACACCGACAAGCGCAAGCCGCGCGCCGTCATCCTCACGCCGACGCGTGAGCTGGCGATGCAGGTCGCGGACGCGCTGCAGCCCTACGGCGACGTGCTCGGCCTGAAGATGAAGGTCGTCTGCGGCGGCACGTCGATGAGCAACCAGATCTACGCCCTGGAGCGCGGCGTCGACATCCTCGTCGCCACCCCGGGCCGGCTGCGCGACATCATCAACCGCGGCGCCTGCTCCCTCGAGAACGTGCAGATCGCCGTCCTCGACGAGGCCGACCAGATGTCGGACCTGGGCTTCCTGCCCGAGGTCACCGAACTGCTCGACCAGGTGCCGGCCGGCGGTCAGCGCATGCTGTTCTCCGCCACGATGGAGAACGAGATCTCCACGCTGGTCAAGCGCTACCTGAGCGACCCGGTCACGCACGAGGTCGACAGCGCCCAGGGCAACGTCACGACGATGTCGCACCACATCCTGATCGTGAAGCCCAAGGACAAGGCGCCGGTCACCTCCGCGATCGCCTCGCGCAAGGGCCGCACCATCATCTTCGTCCGCACCCAGCTCGGCGCCGACCGCATCGCGGAGCAGCTGCGCGACGCCGGGGTGAAGGCGGACGCGCTGCACGGCGGCATGACCCAGGGCGCGCGCACCCGCACGCTGGCCGACTTCAAGGACGGTTACGTCAACGCGCTCGTCGCGACCGACGTCGCCGCCCGCGGCATCCACGTCGACGGCATCGACCTGGTCCTGAACGTGGACCCGGCCGGCGACCACAAGGACTACCTGCACCGCGCGGGCCGCACGGCGCGCGCCGGTCGCACCGGCACGGTCGTCTCGCTCTCCCTGCCGCACCAGCGCCGTCAGATCTTCCGTCTGATGGAGGACGCGGGCGTCGACGCCGGGCGTCACATCATCCAGGGCGGCTCCGCCTTCGACCCGGCGGTCGCCGAGATCACCGGCGCCCGTTCGATGACGGAGGTCCAGGCCGAGTCCGCGGGCAACGCGGCGCAGCAGGCCGAGCGCGAGGTCTCCGAGCTCACCAAGGAGCTGGAGCGCGCGCAGCGCCGGGCGACCGAGCTGCGCGAGGAGGCCGACCGTCTGGTGGCCCGTGTCGCGCGTGAGCGCGGCGAGGACCCGGAGGCGGCCGTCGTCGCGGCGGCCGAGGCGGTCGTGGAGCAGGACGCCGCGGTGGAGACGCCGGCCGAGGCCGGGGTGGCCGCGGTCGCCGAGCAGCCCGCCGAGCGTCCCGCGTACGAGCAGCCGCGTCAGCGCCGTGACGAGCGGGGCAACTACGAGCGCCGTGACGACCGTCGTGACGACCGTGGCGGCCGCTCCTTCGAGCGTCGCGACCACGACCGCGGCGGCTTCAACCGCGGCGACCGCGGTGGCTTCAACCGCGACGACCGCGGCGGCCGTTCCTTCGACCGTCGTGACGACCGTCGTGACGACCGCGGTGGCCGTTCCTTCGAACGCCGTGACGACCGCGGCGGCTTCAACCGCGACCGTGACCGTGACAACTACCGCGGCGACCGCGGCGACCGTGGCGGCTTCAACCGCGATGACCGCGGCGGCCGTTCCTTCGACCGTCGTGACGAGCGTCCCTCGGGCGGTTTCCGCCGCGACGACCGTCGTGACGAGCGTCCCTCCGGCGGCTTCCGCCGTGACGACCGTCCCTCGGGCAGCGGCTTCAACCGCGACCGTCGTGACGAGCGTCCCTCCGGCGGCTTCCGTCGCGACGACCGTCCCTCGGGCAGCGGCTTCAACCGCGACCGCCGCGACGACCGTCCGTCCACGCACCGTGGCAGCGACCGTCCGTTCAACCGCGACCGCCAGGGCGACCGCCCGGGCTTCCGCTCCGGTGGCCACGAGCGTCCGTACGGCCGTCGTGACGACCACCGCGGCACCGCGCCCGGCGCCGGCCGCCGCGACGACAAGCCGCGCTGGAAGCGCAACGGCTGACGCCGAGGCAGTCGCCGGCTCGTCCGACTGAACGCCGTGGCCCCCACCGACCGACCGGTGGGGGCCACGGCGTTTTCTGTGGAACTCGGAGCAAGAACGATCGCATCCGGTCGACGACGGAAAGATCGGCGTCGGCCAGGCAGGCCTACAAGGGCATTTTCTAGCCAAGTTGTGACGTGTGTCACGCCCCCGGTGTGGGAATTGCTGGGGGCATGACAGATGAAGGCGCAGTGGGCGGCGGCTCCTCCGAGAACCTCTCGGACGAGGAGCGGCTGGCCCAGCTCGGCTACACCCAGGTTCTCGCCCGCCGCATGTCGGCGTTCTCCAACTACGCGGTCTCCTTCACGATCATCTCGGTCCTGTCGGGCTGCCTGACGCTGTACCTGTTCGGCATGAACACCGGCGGCCCGGCGGTGATCACCTGGGGCTGGGTGGCCGTCGGCCTCATGACGCTGTTCGTGGGCCTGTCGATGGCCGAGATCTGCTCGGCGTACCCGACGTCGGCCGGCCTCTACTTCTGGGCGCACCGGCTGGCGCCCCCGCGCTCGGCCGCGGCCTGGGCCTGGTTCACGGGCTGGTTCAACGTCCTCGGGCAGGTCGCGGTGACCGCCGGCATCGACTTCGGCGCCGCCTCCTTCCTCGGCGCGTACCTGAACCTCCAGTTCGACTTCGAGGTGACGCCCGGCCGGACGGTCCTGCTCTTCGCCGCGATCCTGCTGCTGCACGGCCTGCTGAACACCTTCGGGGTCCGCATCGTCGCCATCCTCAACAGCGTGAGCGTGTGGTGGCACGTGCTCGGCGTGGGCGTCATCGTGGGCGCGCTGGCCTTCGTCCCCGACAAGCACCAGTCGACGTCCTTCGTGTTCGGCGAGTTCGTCAACAACACGGGCTGGGGCAGCGGGGTGTACGTCGTCCTGCTCGGCCTGCTCATGGCCCAGTACACCTTCACCGGCTACGACGCCTCCGCCCACATGACGGAGGAGACGCACGACGCCTCGACGGCCGGTCCCAAGGGCATCGTGCAGTCCATCTGGACCTCGTGGATCGCCGGCTTCGTCCTGCTGCTCGGCTTCACGTACGCCATCCAGTCCTACGACGCCGCCCTCGCCTCGCCGACCGGCGCGCCGCCCGCGCAGATCCTGCTCGACGCGCTCGGCGCGACCGCCGGCAAGCTGCTGCTGCTCGTCGTCATCGGCGCCCAGCTGTTCTGCGGGATGGCGTCGGTGACCGCCAACAGCCGCATGATCTACGCCTTCTCGCGTGACGGGGCGCTGCCCTTCTCCCACGTCTGGCACACGGTCAGCCCGCGCACCCGCACGCCCGTCGCGGCGGTCTGGCTGGCGGCCGGCGGCGCGCTGGTGCTGGGCCTGCCCTACCTGATCAACGTGACCGCGTACGCGGCCGTGACCTCCATCGCCGTCATCGGCCTCTACATCGCGTACGTCATCCCGACGCTGCTGCGCGTCCGCAAGGGCGACGCCTTCGCGCGCGGCCCGTGGCACCTGGGCCGCTGGTCGAAGGCGATCGGCGTGGTGTCGGTGGCCTGGGTGGCCGTCATCACCGTCCTGTTCATGCTGCCCCAGGTCTCCCCGGTCACCTGGGAGACGTTCAACTACGCCCCGATCGCCGTCCTCGTCGTCCTGGGCTTCGCGGGCGGGTGGTGGCAGCTCTCGGCACGCAACTGGTTCCTCAACCCCGAGCACGAGAAGACCCTCGCCAGAGAGGCGGCACGGGCGGGCACGCCCGGCAAACTGCCCAACCCGTGACGGATCCCCGCCGCTTCCCGTCCTGCGACGCGGCCGTGTCCCCGATACCCGATCGGAGACACGGCCGCCTCCCGCTATGCTCGGGGAGGCAACATCACCGGGGCCCTTAGCTCAATTGGCAGAGCAGTGGACTTTTAATCCATTGGTTGTGGGTTCGAGTCCCACAGGGCCTACCGGTGCGGGAGAGGGTTCGCCCCCTCTGACCTGCTGCGCAGCGCCCGATCCGGCTCCGGCCGGGTCGGGCGCTGCGGCTTTTCGCGCTGTGGGCAAACCCGAAAGACCTCGCACGGACGGGTTCTACGATCTCGGTCCATGACGACTCCCGACTGCTACACCTGCGACCAGGAAGAACAGTTCGACGGCCTTCCGCCACGCGAGCGCGTCGTGCACGACGAGCACTGGCGGGCGGCCCACGCCTTCAACACGGCGGTGCCCGGCTGGCTGGTGCTGGTGCCCCGGCGGCACGTGACCGCCGTCCACGACCTCACCGACGCCGAGGCGTCCGCCCTCGGGATGTGGCAGGTCAGGCTCTCCCGGGCCCTTCGGAGGGTGACGGGTTGCGCGAAGACCTACGTCGTCCAGTTCGCCGAGGCCGAAGGCTTCGCGCACGTGCACTTCCACATCGTGCCGCGCATGGCCGACCTGCGGCCGGAGCACCGGGGGCCAGGCGTCTTCGAGCTGCTCCGGCGGCCCGAGGAGGAGTGGGTGACGCCCGACCGGGCAGACCGGACCGCGCTTCTGCTCCGGGCTGCACTTCGGTGAAGGCCGACCGCGTGCGCGGGACGCCGTTCCCGGCCGCCGGATCGGTCGTCAGGCGTCGGGTGCGTCCTCTTCGTTCTCCGTTTCGGGCGTGCCGATGACGTACGTCCCCTTCGCGGGCAGTGTCGCGACCAGCCCACGCTTGCGAAGTTCGACGATGGCGCGACGCACGGTGCCGATGCTCACGCGGTACAGGTCCGTCATGGCCCGCTCGCCCGGCAGGGCCGCCCCCTGCGGCAGCTTGCCGACTGCGATGTCCGCCGCGATGGCGTCGGCGAGTTTCACGTACTCGTAGCGCGGAAGCTCACTCATTCTCCCACCGTGCCGCAGCCCAACGCACATTGCAGGGGTGGAACGCGTCCCAACGCGGTGGGACGCAGTATTTGGCAGAGGGGTGCAGGGGGACGCGGTTACCGGTATGGTCGAAATGACAGAACCCCGGCGAGGTGAGCAGACCTCCCGGGGCGTGGCCAACGCTAAATAGGAGCGCCGACATGCATGACTTTATCCGTCGCACCCTCGACCGGGTGCGTCTTCTCCTCGCGCCCGGCACCGGGAAACGCCGTCGCACTCACCGCCAACGGCCCCGGCTGTGCCTGCACTTCACCGCCGTACGGCACGACCCCGCACCCGTGGGGCCGCGCCTCCCCCTCCACCGTTCCCCGTACGGGCTCGTCGGCTCACTGGACGGCGCGGAGTCCGTTCTCGTGCGCCCCTACCTCGCCGCGCACGATCGGGAGGCCGCGCTCCAGCAGCGTCGTCGGCTCGCCCTCGTCCTGGCCGCCGACTTCGGGATCGATCTGGACGGGCGCCTGATCGGCGCGCGGGAGGTGGCCGCGTGAGGCAGCCGGCGTTCTCCTCGCCCCCTCGGCTGCTGCCCTGGTCGTCCCCGGACGGCAAGCCCTGTTACCTGGTGACGGACGACCGGGGCAGCCGTCTCTCGCGTCTCGCCGACGAGTTGGAGGCCGAGCAGCTCGCCCTGGCCGTCGACGTGCTCGGCCTCGCCCGCCCGCTGCTGGACGACCCCGTGTCGCCGTACACCGAGGTGCGTTACGCGGGCATCCGGCTCGCCGAGTGCCTGCGGGACGCCCTGCGCGTGGCCGAGTCCCGGGGCATGCGCCTGCCCGCACCGGACGCCGCAGGCGTCAGACCGCGCTGAGGCCGGTGAGGGAGGCCAGCGGCAGCGTGTGCTGGGTCTGCAGAACCTTCGCGCGCAGGTAGCGGACGTTGTGCGGGGTGGTGAAGACGCCGGTCGGCACGCGGTCCTGCACGTCGATGTCCAGGCTCCGCAACTGCTCCGCCTTGTCGGGGTTGTTGGACAGCAGGTCCAGGGACGTGATGCCGAGGGCGCGCAGCATCTGGGCGGCCGCCGTGTAGTCCCGGTCGTCCTCGGGCAGGCCGAGCGCGGCGTTCGCCTCGTAGGTGTCGAGGCCCTGGTCCTGGAGGGCGTACGCGTCGAGCTTGTTGTAGAGGCCGATGCCGCGGCCCTCCTGGCGGAGGTAGAGCAGGACGCCGCCCGTCGTCGCTATCCGCTCGACGGCCTCGCGCAGTTGGGGGCCGCAGTCGCAGCGGGCGGAGCCGAACGCGTCGCCGGTCAGGCACTCGGAGTGCAGCCGGACCAGCGGGACCGAGCCCGCGGCCGGCTCGCCGAGGACGATGGCGACGTGCTCCTGGCCGTCGACGAGGCCGTGGAAGGTGACCAGCTCCGCGTCGACGGAGTAGCCGTCGTGGAAGCGGAGCGGGACCCGGACGCGGGCGCGCTGGGTGGCGGCAGGGGTGTCGGGCATGAGGGGCTCCCGGGTCCGGAGGGCGTTGACAGGGTGACGCTGGGCCGAATGTTGCTTCAGATTTGAAGCAAGTCCGACGAAACGAGACCCTACCCCATGCTTTAAATTTGAAGCAACTGGTTTGTGGCACGCCTCACGAGGCGCCGGAGGCCCCCGGCGTCCCGGAGCAGGGCGACGAACGCCGCCGCCACGGGAGCTCCTCGGGTCCGGTCTCGCCGCCCGCGTCCTCCTGGAAACCCTGGACGACCTGCGTGAAGATCTCCTCCAGCTGTCCCACCTGCTCTGGGGTGAGCCGGTCGAACAGGCCGGCGCGGACCGTCTCGACATGGCCGGGCGCGAGGTTCTCCAGGATCGCCATGCCCTCGTCCGTCAGGACCGCGACGGTGCCGCGCTTGTCCCAGCGGCACTCCTCGCGCCGCACCAGCCCGTCCTTCTCCAGCCGGGACACCGCGTAGGTCAGCCTGCTCCGGGTGATCTTCAGCTGCTCGGCGAGCTCGGTCATCCGCAGCCGCCGCTCCGGGGTCTCCGAGAGGTTGGCCAGGATGGAGTAGTACAGGTGGGGCAGGCCGGCCTCCTGCTGGAGCTGCCGGTCGATCGCGTCCTCCAGCAGGAGGTAGCCCGCGACGTAGGCGCGCCAGGCGCGTTGCTCCTCGGGGGAGAGCCAGCGAGTCGTCATGCACCCAGTGTAGGTTGTTTCAAACTTGAACCAAGACGTTCCACGTCAAGACCGCCGTCGGACCGAGCCCGGGAGCACGTCGATGCCGTACCCGTACGTCCTGCTGTCCGCCGCCGTCTCCCTCGACGGCTACCTGGACGACACCACGCCCGAACGCCTGCTGCTCTCCGGTCCCGCCGACTTCGACCGCGTCGACGCGGTAAGGGCGTCCGTGGACGCCATCCTCATCGGCGCCGGCACCATCCGCGCCGACAACCCCCGGCTCCTGGTGAACTCCCCCGAGCGGCGCGCCGTCCGGGTCGCCGCCGGCCGGCCCGCCTATCCGCTCAAGGTCACCGTCAGCGGCTCCGGCGACCTCGACCCCGCGGCGAACTTCTGGCACACGGGCGGCGAGAAGGCCGTGTACACGACCCAGAAGGGCGCCGAACGGGCCCGCGCGCTGGGCATCGCCGCGGACATCGTCCCGCTCGGCCCCGAGCTGGACTGGCGCCGCCTCCTCACGCACCTCCACGACGAGCTCGGCATCCGTCGCCTCATGGTCGAGGGCGGCGGAACCGTCCACACCCAGCTGCTCCAGCAGGGGCTCGCCGACGAACTCCAGCTCGTCCTCGCCCCGCTGTTCGTGGGCGACCCGGACGCGCCCCGCCTCTTCGGGCCGGGCGCCTACCAGGGCGGACGGCTGCGGCTGGTGGAGACGCGGCGCATCGAGGACGTCGTCCTGCACCGCTACGAGCCCACCGCCCCCGGCGCCGGAGGGCTCGCCGCCGCGGCCGACCGGCACTGGCTGGCCCTCGCCTGCGAGCTGGCCGCCCAGTGCCCGCCCTCGGACACCGCGTTCAGCGTCGGCGCGGTGATCGTCGCCGCCGACGGCACAGAGCTGGCGCGCGGGCACTCCCGCGAAGCCGGCGACCCGGTCGTGCACGCCGAGGAGGCGGCGCTCGCCAAGCTCGACCCGGCCGACCCCCGGCTGGCCGCCGCCACCGTCTACTCCAGCCTGGAGCCGTGCGCCCGCCGCTCCTCGCGTCCCGCCCCGTGCGCCCGCCTCATCCTGGACGCCGGCGTGCGCCGGGTGGTCACGGCGTGGCGCGAGCCGGACACCTTCGTCACGGCGGCGGACGGGACCGGCCTGCTGGCCGCCGCGGGCGTCGACGTCCTCGTACTGCCGGAGCACGAGGAGCGGGCGAAGGCCCCGAACCGGCACCTGCTGTGAGGCCGCGGCCGGGCCGCGACAAACCCTGGTGCTCGGCGTCCCCCGGATGACGTACACTTGAGACACAACGACGCGGGGTGGAGCAGCTCGGTAGCTCGCTGGGCTCATAACCCAGAGGTCGCAGGTTCAAATCCTGTCCCCGCTACTGAAGGCCGAGGGCCGGAATCCGAAAGGGTTCCGGCCCTCTGTGCGTTCGCCCTCGAGGTGCGCCATCACCCATTGTGACCGGGCGGCCGCCCTGAGCGCCGGGCCCGGATCGGCGTCGCGACGCATGTGGCTGGTGATGCACTTCGGACGAGGGGCAACTCGCCCGTTTTTCACCGCTGCTGGCCCGAAAGTCCAGGCCAGAAATGTTATTGATCAAGCAGAAGAGCTTGGAAACGCACCCCCGGGTCTATTAACGTTCGATAACGCAGCGCGGCCGTCCCAGCCGGCACCAGAGCCGACTCCGCGCGCGCACGCGCCGAATCCCGCGAGGGAACCGGGGAACCACCACCTTGGGGTGAATCACGCGGAAGCCTCCGTGAACTCGCAGAGTCCACGGCCGGTATACGCGCGTAGGAGACCTTCCGACTCCGAACCCGTCAGCTAACCCGGTAGGCGACGGAAGGAAAGGAGTGCGCCCGCGTGGCGTCCAACCCGCCTGCCCCCGAGGCCCCGTACGCGCCGGTCCGGCCCTCCGCCGAGACCTTCGGCTACGGCGGCTACCGCACCGACGAGGGCCCCTGGGAGGAGTGGAACCCCACCGCGGAGTCCATTCGCCCGGTACGCGGCAAGCACCGCGTCGCCAAGCAGCGCGGCGGCGGATTCGCCCGCAGCTCCACGGTCCTCGGCGTCGGCGTCATAGCCGCCGTCAGCGCGGGCGGGATGGCCAGCGCCAACACCGGCAAGGCCCCCGTCTCCATCTCCATGCCGGACCTGCCCGGCGTGGGCTCGCTGATCTCCGAGGACGAGCCCGCCCCGGAAGCCGCGTCCGCCCTGGCCAGCTTCGGCTCCGAGGCCGCCGTCGACACGGACGCCGACGCCGACGCCGCCCAGAGCGTCGCCGACGCCGGCGAGGCCCTGCGCAGCCGGATCATGGCCCAGGCCGAGTCGCAGAAGACCCAGGTCGAGGTCAAGGCCGCCGCCGCGGCCGCCAAGGCGAAGGTCGACGCCGTCGTCAAGGCCGAGAAGGAGGCGCAGGCCAAGGCCGACGCCGCGAAGAAGAAGGCCGCCGAGGAGGCCGCCGCCAAGGTCGAGGCCGCGCGCCTGGCCGAGCTGGCCAAGCAGTACACGCTGCCCACCTCCTCGTACACCATCACCTCGACGTTCGGTCAGGCCGGCTCCCTGTGGTCCTCCGGCTACCACACCGGACTCGACTTCGCCGCGCCCACCGGCACGCTCATCAAGGCCATCCACACCGGGACCATCACCGAGGCGGGCTGGGCCGGCGCCTACGGCTACCGCACCATCATGACCCTGGACGACGGCACCGAGATCTGGTTCTGCCACCAGTCGTCGATCAGCGTCAGCGTCGGCCAGAAGGTCGCCACCGGTGACGTGATCGGCCGCGTGGGCGCCACCGGGAACGTCACCGGGGCGCACCTGCACCTCGAGGTCCACCCGGACGGCAACGCCGACGGCATCGACCCGGCGGCCTGGCTGCGCAGCAAGGGCCTCAACCCCTGAGCCCTCCCTCGAGGACGCCTGAGTCGTCTCTCGAGGAGCTTTCAGGACCATCGAGCAACGGCAGCCCTGACGGCCACCCCCGACGTCAGGGCTGCCGCTTGTTCACCTGTTCTTCGTGTCCCGAGCGGAATGGCGTGACTGCCGCGTCCGTTGAGACGAAGCATGACTTCTCTGCGCACCATCGGCTCCTCCGACCTCGAGGTCTTCCCGCTCGCCCTCGGCGGCAACGTCTTCGGCTGGACCGCGGACGAGGCGGCCTCCTTCGCCGTCCTCGACGCCTACGCGGCCGCGGGCGGCAACTTCGTCGACACCGCCGACTCCTATTCGGCGTGGGTCGACGGCAACAGCGGCGGTGAGTCCGAGACCATCGTCGGCAGGTGGCTGAAGGCCCGCGGCAACCGGGAGGACGTCGTGATCGCCACCAAGGTCAGCCAGCACCCCGACTTCCCCGGTCTGTCCGCCGACAACATCAAGGCCGCCGCCGACGCCTCGCTCCGCCGCCTGGACACCGATCACATCGACCTCTACTACACGCACTTCGACAAGCCCGAGGTGCCCGTGGAGGAGATCGTCGGCGCCCTCGACGAGTTGGTGAAGGCGGGCAAGGTGCGGCACATCGCCGCCTCCAACATCTCGCCCGAACGCCTCCAGGAGTCCCTGGAGTTCTCCGACCGCGAGGGCCTCGCCCGGTACGTCGCACTGCAGCCGCACTACAACCTGGTCTCCCGCGACACCTACGAGGGCGGCCTCCAGAACCTCGCCGCCCGCTTCGGCCTCGCCGCCGTCCCGTACTTCGCGCTCGCCGCCGGTTTCCTCACCGGCAAGTACCGGCCCGGCACGACCGTCGAGAGCGCCCGCGCCGGCGGCGCCGCCAAACACCTCGACACGACGCGGGGCCGCAGCGTCCTCACCGCGCTGGACGAGATCGCCCGCGCCCACGACACCCAGGTCGCCACCGTCGCCCTGGCCTGGCTCGCCGCGCAGCCGACGGTGGCCGCGCCCATCGCCTCGGCCCGCACGGTCGAGCAGCTCCCGGCGCTGCTCGGGGTGGCGGACCTGGAACTCACGGAAGCGGAGGTCGCCCGCCTGACCCAGGCGTCGGCGTGACCTGATCGACTCGCGGTGCCACGGCTCTACGGCGCTACGGCTCTACTGGCGGGGGTCGGCCGCGGGGCGGGTGCCCGGACCGGGACCGGGGCCGGGGCCCGGTGGATACCCGTAGCCGTACCCGTACGAGGGGGTGTGGCCGTTCCGGTGGTCGGTTCCGGGGGAGTGGGGCCGACCACCGTACGCCGGGCTCTGGCCGTACGCCGGGCCCTGCCCGTATCCCGGCGCCGGGCTGTACGCCTGACCCGGGGCTCCGTACCCCTGGCCCTGGCCGTACCCGTGCGTCCCGTACGTCCCGTGCGTCCCGTACGCAGGCCAGGGTGGCGGGGGCATCCGTACCGGTGGTGCCGTCATGCGGGCCGCGTGGTCCAGCGCGGGACGGGCGACGTCCTTGCGTCGCCACAGCTCGTTCAGCAACTCCCGTTCGCGGACGAGGAAATCGGCGCCGGCCCGTCCCTGCCGGCCGCGGTGGCGCAGGAACGCGAGCGATGTCGCGTACGCCTCGTACTGGGCCACCGCACGGGCCGCAGGCCTGCCGAGGTGACGCCCGGCGTGCACCCGGGCCAGCCGCCGGGCCCGCATCGAGCCCAGCGCGAACGGTTCGGCCGGGGTGAGCCAGCCGGCGGCCACATAGGCGGGCAGCTCCTCGCGGACCGTGCGCAGCTCGCGCTGGCGCGTCCACACCACCAGCCAGGTCAGCAGCCCGAACGCGGGCACCATGATCGCCGCGTACACCGCGAAGAACCCGAGCTCGCCGAACGACGAGGAGCCGTTCCACAGGGCGTGCATGCCCATCGCGAGGAGCAGCCCGGACAGCGGAAGCAGCACGCGCCGCACGTGCTGGCGCTCCCCGGAGAGCGCGGCGACGCCGAAGCCTATGCCGGTCAGGACGGTGAACAGGGGGTGCGCGAACGGCGACATGACGACGCGCACGAAGAAGGTCGCGGCGGTGACGGAGGCGATGCCGCTGTCGCCGGTGAGCTGGTCGGTGCCGAAGGCGGTGCCGAGGTAGAGGATGTTCTCGGTGAACGCGAAGCCGGTGGCGGTGATCCCGGCTATGACCACGCCGTCGACGATCCCGGTGAAGTCCCGTCGGCGGAAGAGGAAGACGAGCAGGACGGCCGCGGCCTTGGCGGACTCCTCGACGACCGGCGCTATGACGGTCGCGCCCAGGGTGTCCGCGCCGGACGGGTCCGCGGTCGCGGTGGCTATCCAGCGGGTCGCGAAACTGTTGGCGATGATGGCGATCAGCGCCGCCGCGCACGCGCCCCAGGCGAAGGCGAAGAGCAGGTTCCGCCACGGGCCGGGCTCGACCCGGTCGAGCCACCGGAAGGCGGCGACGAGCAGCGGCACGGGCAGCACGGCGAGCCCGAGCCCCACGAGGAGGCCCTCGGTGCCGGTCTGTTCGCGGACCAGGGCGAGGATGACCAGCCCGGACAGGGCGAGCAGGGTGACCAGCGCGCCGTACCGGACCCACCTGTGCTGCCACCAGTGAGCGTGCCGGAGCACACCGCCCTCGGGCCCGCCGCCGGGGTGTGGCGGCTGCGGCGGAACGGGCGGAGACGGGGGACTGATGGCCACGGCATCGACCCTAACGAGGGAGGGGACTGTGGTGGACGGAATTGTTCGGTCAGTGATCCCCGGGCTGGACGCGATGCTGTACGCGCCGGAAGAGCAGATCGTTCACCACGTGACCCTTGTCCAGCCCCTGGCCCTCGAAACGGGTCAGCGGCCGGAAGTCGGGACGGGGGGCGTACCCGCCGTCGGCCTGGGTGTTCTCGAAGTCGGGGTGCGCGGTCAGCACCTCGAGCATCTGCTCCGCGTACGGCTCCCAGTCGGTCGCGCAGTGCACGAGCGCGCCCGGCTTCAGCCGTGTCGCGGCCAGGTCGAGGAACTCCGGCTGGATCAGCCGCCGCTTGTGGTGGCGCTTCTTGGGCCAGGGGTCGGGGAAGTAGACGCGCAGCCCGTCGAGCGAGTCCGCCGGCAGCATCTCGCGCAACAGGATGATCGCGTCGCCGTTGGCGACCCGGACGTTGCTCAGCGCGTTGCGGTCGGCGAGGCCGAGCAGATTGCCCTGGCCCGGCGTGTGCACGTCCACCGCGAGGATGTCGGTGCCGGGGTCGGCGGCGGCCATCTGCGCGGTCGCCTCGCCCATGCCGAAACCGATCTCCAGCACGACGGGGCGGTCT
This sequence comes from Streptomyces sp. NPDC001027, assembly GCF_040299045.1. Taxonomy (NCBI): domain Bacteria; kingdom Bacillati; phylum Actinomycetota; class Actinomycetes; order Kitasatosporales; family Streptomycetaceae; genus Streptomyces; species Streptomyces sp. NPDC001027. The sequence goes on along the minus strand of NZ_JBEPBI010000027.1, from coordinate 21,362 downwards.
GCCGCGCCGAACAGCTCGGCGAGGTCCACCCGACGCCCGTCGATGTCCAGCCCCCACTTGGCCCACAGCCGCTGCAGTGCGTCCGCCTGCCCGGCCGTCACTCTGCTGCGGCGGGGCTGGAAGCTGCGGATCCGCCGCTCGAAGTGCGAACCGGCGGGATCGGCCTGCGGCCCGTCGGGGAACCGCGGCTCCCCTTTGGCCCGGGTATGCCGAACGGGCTCCCCCGGGTGGTGCTCACCACGCGGGGAGGACGGGGGGACATCGGGAACACTCACGGAATCAGACACAGTGGGGTCGATTTTACGGGGCCCGCGCGGGCGCACGGGGCCTGTGTGACCCACCCCGCTCCCCACGGACGCCCCCGCAGGTTCCCGACCGGTCACCGCCGGTCGGCCCGTCGCCGCCGGCCGGTCGATCACCTTCGGCCCGTGGCTCCCGCCCGGTCGCCGCCGACCGGTCGCCCCGGGCCCGCCCGTGGCTTCCGGCCGGTTGCGCCCGGTCTGCCGGTCACTGCCGGTCTGCCGTCGCCCCCCGGTCGGCCCGTCGCCGCCGGCCGGTCGCCGCCGCCCGGTCGCCCCGGGCCCGCCCGGTCACCGCCGGTCGGCCCGTCGCCGCCGGCCGGTTGCGTCCGGTCTGCTGGTTGCCGACTGGTCACCCCCGGTCGGCCGTCGCCCCCCGGCCGGCCCGTCGCCGCCGCCCGGTCGCCCCGGGCCCGTCCGTGGCTCCCGGCCGGTTGCGCCCGGTCTGCCGGTCACTGCCGGTCGGCCCTCGCCCCCCGGTCGGCCCGTCGCCGCCGCCCGGTCGCCCCGGGCCCGCCCGTCGCTTCCGGCCGGTTGCGCCCGGTCTGCCGGTTCCCGACTGGTCACCGCCGGTCGGCCCGTCGCCGCCGGCGGGTCGATCACCTTCGGCCCGTGGCTCCCGGCACCGGTCGCCCCCGGCCGATCAACCCGGGCCCGTCCGTCGCTCCCGGCCGGTTGCGTCCGGTCCGCCGGTTCCGGTCACCCGCGGTCGGCCCGGCACCCGGGGTCGGCCCGTCGCCCGCGGTCGGGTGGGTGTCCCCGGTCGGGTGGGTGTCCCGGCTGCCGTTCCGCACGAGGTGCGGCTCGCTCATGCGTCGGCCAGTGCGCCCAAGGCTCTGCGGGCCACCTCACGGCCGATCGGCAGAGAGGCCGTCGCCGCCGGTGAGGGCGCGTTCAGGACGTGGACCGTCCGGGGGCCCTCCCGGATCAGGAAGTCGTCCACCAGGCCGCCGTCCCGCAGGACCGCCTGCGCGCGGACGCCGGCCGCCGTCGGCACCAGGTCGCTCTCCTCCACCGCCGGAAGCATTCTGCGCACGGCGTCCACGAAGGCGCCCTTCGAGACCGACCGCCGCAGTTCGCCGAGGCCGTAGCGCCAGTGCCGGCGGCCCATCCGCCACACGCCCGGCCATGCCGCCGTCGCCGCCGCCTCCCGGGGATTCACGACGCCCCAGCCATACCCCTCCCGGGCCAGCGCCGGCACCGCGTTGGGGCCGACGTGCACGCCTCCGTCGATGCCCCGGGTCAGATGCACGCCGAGGAACGGGAAGGCGGGATCGGGCACGGGATAGACCAGCCCGCGCACCAGCTCCGGCCGCGCCAGCTCGTAGTACTCGCCGCGGAACGGGACGATCCGCACCTCCGGCTCGTCGCCGGTCAGCCGGGCGATCTCGTCGCAGTACAGCCCGGCGCAGTTCACCAGCACCCGTGCCCGGACGACGTCACCCCGGGCGGTGAGCACGGCCACCCCGCGCTCCGGCCGCCGGTCGATCCGCACCACGCGCGCGCCGTAACGGATCTCCGCCCCGGACGCCTCGCCCAACCGCTGGGCGACGGCCGTGTAGTCGCAGACGCCGGTCGTCCGCACGTGTATGGCGGCGAGCCCCTCCACCTCGGGCTCGTACTCCGCGATCTGGGCGGCGCCCAGCTCCCGCACCGTGATGCCGTTCTCCCGGCCGCGCTGGACCAGGCCGTGCAGCCGGGGCAGCTCGGACCGCTCCGTGGCGACGATCAGCTTGCCGGTGACGGCGTGGGCGATGCCGTACTCCGCGCAGAACTTCGTCATCTCGGCGGCGCCGCGCACCGCGTACCGCGCCTTCAGGGTGCCCGGCCGGTAGTAGATCCCGCTGTGGATGACCCCGCTGTTGCGGCCGGTCTGATGGCGGGCTGCCCCCGGCTCCTTCTCCAGCACCGTGACCCGCGTGCCCGGCGCGGCCCGCGTGATCGCATACGCCGTGGCCAGACCCACGATGCCGCCGCCCACCACGAGCACGTCACAGTCGTAAGCGATCTTCGGCACGTGCACCACCTCCCGGCTTCGATAGTGCACTGCGCCACTGACAATCTCTTCAAACCCGACTCGGCACGGCACTCCTCCGCAGAGCCCGAACCCGCGCGGCCGGACCCGTCGCGTCAACCTCCGCAACATCGTACGAAACGGTGGAAAAGACGGAAACGGCAAGCCGGAATCGGAGTCCGCGCGGAGCGCTCACGCGGGGGTCATGAGTAACGGCCGCGCCCTCTCCCGCAGCTCCACCACCCGCGGCTCGTCGCCGTAGGGCTCCAGCCGGTGCAGCAGGTCCTTGACGTACTCCGTGGTGCGGGCGGACGAGATGCGGCCGGCCACCTCCACCGCCCGCACGCCCTGCTCGCAGGCCGCGTCGAGGTTGCCCGACTCCAGCTCGGCGACCGCCGAGACGACGAGCCGCAGTCCGTGCGAGCGCACGAACTCCTCCGTCGGCTGCGACAGCGCCTGCTCGGTGAACCGGCGCACCTGGCGCGGCGCCTTCAGGTCGCGGTAGCACTCGGCGGCGTCGGCGGCGAACCGGTCGTAGGAGTAGAAACCGAGCCAGGACGGATCGTGGTCGCCGTCGCGGGACCGCTCCAGCCAGCCCTCGGACGCCTTCAGCGCCGCTCCGGCGGCATGCGCGTCCCCCGCGCGTGCGTGCGCGCGTGCCTCCACGAGCCGGAAGAAGCTCATGGTGCGGGCCGTGGCCAGCCCCCGGTTGCGCTCCAGGGCCGCCTGCGCGAGGTCGACGCCCTCGTCGCCGAAACCGCGGTAGGTCGCCTGGAGGGACATGGAGGCCAGGACGTAGCCCCCGAGGGGTACGTCGGCCGCCGCGCGGGCCAGCCGCAGAGCCTGGATGTAGTACCGCTGCGCGGCCTCCTGCTGACCGGTGTCGAAGGCCATCCAGCCCGCCAGCCGGGTCAGTTCGGCGCTCGCGCCGAACAGCGCCCGGCCGACCTCGTCGGAGTACGAGCCGAGCAGCAGCGGCGCCGCCTCCACCCGCAGGCACTCCGGGACCATCGACGAACGCCAGTCGCCGCCGCCGTACTTGGAGTCCCAGCGTCTGGCGTCCTCGGCGGCCTCCCGCAGCTTCTGCACGTCGCTGTGGCCGACTTTGAGCGGTGCGCCCGACCCTTCCAGCAGGTGTACGTCGCGGGCGACCGAACTGTCGGCCGGGGTTATCAGCCATCGTGAGGCAGGCGTTGCGTACGCGCTTACTGCGAACGATCCGGCCAGCGACTGCCAGATGCCTCCCGAGCCGGCCCGGCGCCCCGCGAGATCCAGGCGGTAGAGGTCGGTGGCCGAGCGCACGGCCTGGCCGACGTCCCTGGGGAAGGCGAGGCCCACCTCGGGAGCGGGATCCGCGTCCGCCAGGCCGATCTCGTGGAGCGGCACCGGACGGCCGAGCTTCTGCCCGATGGCGGCCGCGATGAGGTGCGGTGCGGCGCCCTGGGGCACCATGCCCTTCGACACCCAGCGCGCCACGGACGTCTTGTCGTAGCGAAGAGTCAACCCGCGTTGGGCGCCAAGGTCGTTGACGCGTCGCGCGAGTCCTGCGTTGCTGATTCCCGCGAGGGCGAGAACGGCGCCGAGTTTTTCGTTCGGCCCGCGTTGCTCCCTGGACATTGCGCCACCCCTCGACACAGACGGCTGCCGCGCTGGCATAACCATGCGGCATTCGTAAACCCAGCGTAGTTCGCCGCATCCCAAGCGTTAAGGGGCATTCTTCCGGTTGGCGGGATTGTGGTCCGTACGGAAGTGCGGGGGCAGGTACGGACCGTCGCGGCGTGCTCCCGCCCGTGTGGCCGTGCGCCCGGCCGTGCGCTCTTCTCCGGCCATCGGGGGAGCGGTTCCATGGGTCGTGCGTGGGTCGGCCCGCTGTACTGGATCCAGTGGGCTGGGGGACACCGCCGCCTTCATCCCCGCGGGCGGCGGAGCGGTCCGGGAGGCGCCTTCCGTCTCCCGGGCCGGCGCGGGTTTGCAAGGGCACGCGCGTGCACGGAGCGTTGCGGGAGCCTGCGCGGAACGGCTTCAACGCCGGGCGCGCCCGCCGGATTTGGCCGAAAATCGACCCTGTGTTCCGTGCGGGACAACGCCTCTCACCACGGAAATCGAGGGCGCGCAAGGCGTTCTGGGGGAGCGTACCGGGGGCGCATTCACGTCGCAGGCATCGGGGCGCCCATCACGGCGCCCGTCGGCGCCGACGTCTTCACACTGGCGCATTCCACGGATCGCGAGCGGCGTCGCCCCCGTCCGTGGCGCGTTCTTCGTGGCAGCATGTGAACCGTTCTTACGGTGCACTCGGTTGTCCACAGCCTGTGGAGGCGTCGATGCGGTGGTTGGTGGGATGGAGCAGCACCGCCGCGGGCGCGTCGGGCGGGTCCGTCGGCTACGACGGTCGGCACGACGTCGACGCGGCGGCCTACGGGGGTCAAGTCGGCTACGAGGGCGAGACGTTGCAGCCGGTCGGCTCCCATCTCCTGTGGGGCGACCCGGATCCGCTGTGGGCGGTCGGCGACTGGCGCCCCGACGAGGTGCGGGTGGTGTCGGTCGACGCGCAGAACCGGATCGCCGTGCTCGGCACGTGCGGTGCGACCGACGAGCAGTTGCGCGTCGGGCTGTCCGCCGCGCGCGGAGGGGCACTTCGCCATCTGACGGCCTGGCCGGGCAGCTACACGGCGGTCGTGCGGGTCGGCCGCCGGCTCACCGTCTGCGGCGATCTGGCGGGCGCGCGCCCGGTGTTCCACACCCCCTGGGAAGGCGGCACCGCGTACGCCACCGCCGCGCTGCCGCTGGCCGACCTCGTCGAGGCCAACCTCGACTTCGGCCACCTCGCGGCCCTGCTCGCCGCTCCCGACGTGCCGGCGGCCCTGCACGACTCCACTCCGTACGACGGCGTGCGCCGCGTGCCGCCGGGGCACGCGCTGATCCTGCGCGCCGGGGCACGCGAGATCGCCGGGTACGAGCCGGTGGCCTCGCTCGCCGTGGCGGCGCCGCCCGCCGACCCCGACAGCGCGGTCGACGCCGTGCGCGACGCGCTCGTCGAAGCGGTACGCGCGCGTCTGTCCGCGCCCCGGCACGTCCCCGACATCGACCCCGGCCCGGTGCCCGGCATGGGCCCCGCCGAACGGCGTGCCGCGCGCGGGATGCCGATGCCCGGCATCGGCGCCGACCTCTCCGGCGGACCGGCCTCCGGCACGCTGGCGCTCCTCGCGGCGGGTCTGCCCGGCATGCCGGGCACCCTGCTCGGTCACGGCACGGGCGCGGGCGAGCGGCTGCTGGCCGTCACCTTCAACGACCTGGCCGTCGGTGGAGGCGAGGACGAACTGCAGCGGGCCGGCGCCCTCGCGGCCGGCCCCCGCCTGCACCACGTCGTGGCGGCGGGCGCCGAGGAGACCCTGCCGTACGCCGACATGGACGGCCCGCTGACGGACGAACCCGGCCCGAGCCTGGTCACGGTCGCCCGGCACCGCGCACGGCTCGCGGCCGGCAGCGCGGACCACTTCACGGGCTACGGCGCCCGCCAGGTCCTGGACGCCCACCCGGCCCGCCTGGCGGACCTGCTGATGGACCGCAAACGCCGGCACCTCGTGCGGCCCATGGCCGCGCTCACCAAGGCCGACGGGTCCGTGCTCGTCCCCGCGCGCGTGTACGGCGCGGCCCGCCGACTGGCCCGCACGCCGTACCGCGCGGGCGTCGAGGGTCTCGCCGAACGGCTGCTGCACCGCAGGTTCCCATCAGACGCCTCCGGGGGCGCCCTGGAGGCGTCCCTGGCCGCCCTGACGTGGGGCGGAGCAGGCCCCGCCGCACGCTGGCTGACCGGTGAGGCGCTCGCTGAAGTATCGGTTCGCCTGCAGAGCGCCGCGCACCGCACCGGCGTGGGACCGGGTCAGCGTCCGGGCGACTACCGCGCGCGTGCGGCCCTCACCCGGCACGCCATGGACCTGCGCGTCCTGGAACAGGCCGCGGAGATCCGCTCCCAGCGACTGCACGCGCCGTTCCTCGACAACCAGGTCGTACGGGCCTGCCGGGCGCTCCCGGAGACCCTGCGCGTGCAGCCCGGGGCGCGTGCCGCGATCCTGCGCTCCGTCCTGAAGGGCGCGGGCGTCACCGACCTGCCGCCAGGCTGGGGCGCGCCCTCGCAGGCCTCCGCCTCCGCCGCCGCCCGGGCGGGCCTGCGCATGGCCATCGACCCTCTCCTCAGCCTCTTCGAGGCCCCGCTGCTCGCGGAAGCGGGGCTGATCGAGGCCCGGGTCGTCCGCAGGGCCCTGCGCGCGGCGGCGGCGGGCGAGCCCCTTCCCCTGGACGGCCTCGCCGACCTGATCTCCCTGGAGATCTGGCTCCGCCGCCTGCTCTCCCGCCGGGGCACCTGCTGGACCGGCACCCCGGCACGCGCGCGTGCGGTCCCCGCGGGCATCGCACCCCAGAGACGGGCGGTCTCCTCCGGGGGTTGAGGGGTGACTCCCTTCCCTCAGTGGCTGAGGGTGGTCTCCTCGGGGCGCGGCGGGCGGTCTCTTCGGGATGACGGGCGAGCTCCTCCAAAGGGCGGGCGGTCTCTTCGGGGGTGACGGACGGGCTCCTCTATAGGGCGGGCGGAGGGTGGTCTCCTCGGGGGTGATGGGCGGGTTCTGCCGGGGGACGGTTCTGTCGGGGGGATGACGACCGCCGTCGGCTCCCGCTGGTCGTCGGGGCCCTCGCCTGGGGCGGAGCCGTGAGGAGCGGGCCGGTCCTCGTCCTCGGGTCGCGAAATCGCGTGCCGCACGCCTCGCCCCGGACGACAATGACCCGGTGCGGTACAGAATCCTGGGCGTCACCCAGACCGAGGACGACCAGGGCGTCGCCGTACCCGTGCCCGGGGCCCGCCTCCGCGCCCTCCTCACCGCCCTGGCCCTCCGCCCCGGCCGGCTCACCGCCCCGGAGACCCTGATCGACGAGGTCTGGCCCGAGGCGCCGCCCCAGGACGCCTCCGCGGCGCTCCAAGCCCTGATCGGCCGGCTGCGCCGCGCGGTCGGCAGGGACGCCGTGACCTCCGCTCCGGGCGGATACCGGCTCGCCGCGACGGAGGACGACGTCGACCTCTTCGTCTTCGAGCGACTCTTCCAGCACGGCGTCGAAGCCCTGCGGCAGGGCGACGCCTGCGCCGCCGCCCGCTCGCTCGACGACGCCCTCGCCCTGTGGCGCGGGCGCGCGCTCGCCGACCTGCCCGACCGCACGCCCGCCGCCCGTCCGGAAGCACTCCGCCGGGAAGCCTCCCGCGCCCGCCTCGAAGCGGACCTGCTCCTCGGCCGCGCCCGCGAGGCCGTGCCCCGCCTGACGGAACTGACCGCCGCGCACCCCTACGACGAACCGCTGCACGCGCTCCTCATCCGGGCCCTGCGCGACTCCGGCCGCGCCGCCGACGCCCTCGCCGCGTACGAGATCGCCCGCCGTACTCTCGCCGACGGCCTCGGCGCCGACCCCGGACCCCAACTGCGCGCCCTGCACGCCGAACTCCTGAACCTGGACGACCGGGAGCGCGCCCACGGCCCGAAGCCGGGCGGCGGAGCGGAGCACGGTCGCGGTCCGGAGCCCGGGCGGGATCCGGAGCCGAGCCACGGGCGGCAACCGGCGCCCCGCGCCTCCCGCACAGGACCAGCGTCCTTTTCACAGCCCCCGCAGCCCCCACAGCCCTCTCGGTCCTCGCTTCCCGGGCACCCTGAGGGAGCCCCGGGATCCGGTGCCGGTGCCGGTGCCGGTGCCGGTGCCGTCGGTGTCGGGCGAGGCCGGCCGCAAGCGCCCCCTTCCCCGCTCCCGCCCGGACTTCCCGAACGCACCGGCAACATCCGTCCGCGGCTTACCTCTTTCGTGGGCCGGGAACCCGAGATCGCCGCCATCCGTTCCGAATTGCACAGGGCCCGTCTCGTGACGCTCACCGGACCGGGCGGCTCTGGAAAGACCCGTCTCGCCGAAGAAGCCGCCGCCGGGCTTCCGCAGGCGTGGCTGGCCGAGCTGGCGCCGCTCGACCGGCCGGAGGCGGTGCCGGGCGCGGTGGTCAGCGCACTCGGCCTGCGCGAGACCGTGCTGATGACCACCGACCTGGCGCCGGCGCAGGACGACCCGGTCGCCCTGCTCGTCGAGTACTGCGCCCCGCGCAGCCAGCTCCTGATCCTTGACAACTGCGAGCACGTCATCGGCGCGGCCGCCGACCTCGCCGAGACCCTCCTCACCCGCTGCCCCGGGCTCACGATCCTCGCCACCAGCCGTGAACCTCTGGGAGTGCCCGGCGAGTCGGTCCGCCCGGTCGAGCCCCTGCTCCCCGACCACGCGCACCGCCTCTTCACCGAGCGCGCGGCCGCCGTCCGCCCGGACGCGGCGACCGCCCTGCGCGACGAGGCGGCGATCACCGAGATCTGCCGACGGCTGGACGGCCTGCCGCTCGCCATCGAACTGGCCGCCGCCCGCCTGCGGTTGCTCACCCCGCGACAGATCGCCGACCGCCTCGACGACCGCTTCAGGCTGCTCACCTCCGGCAGCCGCACGGTCCTGCCCCGCCAGCAGACCCTGCGGGCGGTCGTCGACTGGTCCTGGGACCTGCTCGACGAACCCGAGCGCACCCTGCTGCGCGAACTGTCCGTGTTCGCGGGCGGCTGGGACCTGGAGGCCGCCGAGGCCGTGTGCACCGGCCCGGTCGCGGAGCTCGTCGGATCCCTCGTGGACAAGTCCCTGGTCGTGGCCGCCCCGCACGCCGTGGGGGCAGACAGCGGCATGCGCTACCGGATGCTGGAGACGATCCACGAGTACGCCCTGGAGCGCGCGGCCCAGCAGCCGCGCTCCCGCGCCGCGACGGAGCGACGCCACCGCGCGTGGGTGCGTGCGCTGGTCGAGCGCGCCGACCCGTTGCTCCGTTCCGCCGAACAGCTCTCCTGGATCGCCCGTCTGGAGACCGAGCTCGACAACATCCGTGTGGGCCTCGAGCGTTCGCTCACGGCGGGCGACGAGGAGGAGGCCGGCGCCGTCTGCCTCGCCGCGGGCTGGTTCTGGTGGCTGCGCAACTACCGCCACGAGGGCGCGGAGTGGACCGACCGCACCCTGCGTCTCGGCGCGGTCCTGGACTCCCTCCGGCCGCCGCCCCGGACGGAGGCCCCCGCCGCTCAGGAAGCCTCGGCCGTCGCCCCGGGCCTGCCCGCCGACCTTGCGGCCCGGATGGCCGCCGCCGACCCCGTCGGGATCTTCCTCGCTGAGCCCGAGACCGGGAGCGGGGGCGGGGGCGGGAGTGGTGCCGACGCCGGCAGCGGCGCCCACCCGCAGTCGGAGCAGCGGACGAACCTGCGGATGCTGCACCTGTTCCTGCTGTCCGAATCCGAGCCGACCGACACCTCGAAGGACCCGCGCTACCCGGAGTACCTGGCCCGTCTGCGCGCCCGCTACGAGCCGGGCGGCCCGCAGGCGGCGCGCATGCCCGGCCTCATCTGGCCCGTCACGGCCTTCCAGATCCGGGACACGGTGGACGTCCGCGGAATCCTCGACCGGGCGGTCGACAACTGCCGTCGGTACGGCGGCGACTGGGAGCTCGGCTGCGCCCTGATGTTCCGCACGCACATGGTCGTCGACTCGCCCGGCGGGCTGCACGGCGTCGACGACGACCTGGCGGAGCTGCGCGTGCTGAGCCTGCGCGTCGGCGACCGCTGGATGCGGGCCCAGGTGTGCGGCGCGGCCGCCGAGGCGGAGATGGCGCGCAGCCGCTTCCCGGAGGCGGAGCAGGAGTACCGCGAGGCGCTGCGGCTCGCCTACGAGGTGGGGGCGTACGCCGAGACCCCGTTCCTCATCGCCCGGCTCGCGGAGATCTCCTACCGGTCGGGGGACGCGGAAGGCGCGCTGGCCACCCTGGACGAGGCGAACAGCGCCGCCGACCGTTACGGCGTGCCGGACGTCCGTGCGTTCGTCCTGCTGCTGCGCGCCCACATCGCGTTGTACGTGGAAGGCGACGCGGCCCACGCGCGCGTGCTCCTGACCGAGGGGAGGGCCGCGGCCGGCGCGGGGACGCCGCCGCCCCAGTTCGCGGCGGCGCTGAACATGCTCGTCGCGGAACTCACGGCCGTCGAGTCCGGGCCGCGCTACGCCCTGCCGATGCTCGCCGACACGCTGCGGCAGGCGATGGCCGACCAGTGCGCCGAGACGGTCACGGCGTCGATCGTGGACGACGCGGCGGTCCTGCTGGTCCGACTCGGCGACTTCCCGCGTGCAGTGCGGCTCCTGGCGGCCGCCGACGGTCTGCGCCACCCTCATCCGCGGCCCACGCCGCAGGACGCCCGCGTCGAGCGCGCCGAGGCCGGGATCCGTGAGGCCCTGGGCGCCGAGCGCCATGCGGCCGAGCGCGCCCGCGCGTCGCACATGACGTCCGAAGACGCCCTGCACGAGATCACCGCAGCCGCCCAGGACCACCCGATCCCCCCGGCTGCCTCCCCAGACACCCCGCCCGCCGACGCACCCGCCACCCCGTCCGCCGCCTCGCCGGCCCCTCGGGCCGCCGATCCGTCTGCTGACGTGCCGGACGCCCCGTACGTCGATGTGCCCGCCGCTCCGCCGGAGACCCGGTCCGCCGACGTGCCCTGCACCCCGTCTGCCGCGCCACCGGACGCCCTCGCCGCCTCCCCGTCCGCCGCCTCGCCGGCCCCTCGGGCCGCCGATCCGTCTGCTGACGTGCTGGACGCCCCGTACGTCGATGTGCCCGCCGCCTCGCCGGAGACCCGGTCCGCCGACGCATCCGGCGCCCCGTCCGCCGACCCGGCTGCCGACGTGCCCGGTGATCCGGTGGATGCCGGTGATGACAGCGGCCGGGCCCAGGGGCCTACGAGCAGGTGAAGCGGGACTCGGCCCAGTCCGCGAGGGCCACCGAGCCGAGGGCGTCGCGCGGCTCGACGACCAGGCGCACGGTCGTCAGGCCGCTGAGGTCCACATGGACGGGGACGGCCGGATCGCCGCCCCTGACCATCCCGGAGGACCAGAGCCGGGTCCCGTCGCCGTAGACGGAGAAGGCGACCCGGCCGAGCCTGAGCGTCAGGTCGTCGAGGCCGACCAGCGCGTCGTACGCGGTGCACGCGCGGTGGAGATCGACGGTGACGGAGGAGCCGCCGTGCACGGTCACCCCGCCCGCGTACCGCCGCTCCGCGACGTACAGCGCGGACCGCTGCCACACCCAACTGCTGCCGCGGAGCCGGATCTCGGGCCCGGTCCCGTCGCCGGCCACGTCGAAGGGCAGCTCGCCCAGCGGATAGACGGTCGGGGCGGGCGGAGGAGCGGGCGGGGGCGTCGGGGTGGGCGTCGGAGCAGGCGGCGGGCTGGTCCGCGGGGCGGTCGGGGGAGCCGGGCTGGGCGTGGGCGCGGGGGCCGGGGAGGCCGGAGCCGCGGAGGCGGACGTCGGCGTCGGGGCGGTCGCGGGCACGATCACCGCCGGTCGCGGCTCGGGCCGCCGCACACGCGTCGGTGCAGGCGTCGGCTGCTCCGGCCGCGCGACCGGCGCGGGGGCGGAGGCCGGAGGCCGTGCCTCGGGCTGCCGGGCGGGGGCGTCATGGCCGACGAGCGCGAGAGCCACCGCGGCGGCCGCCACCGCGACCACGCCTGCCGCGACACCGGCCTTCACCGGCGCGCCCAGCCCCTCCGAGGCCAGCGCACCCCCGCCGGCGCTCCCGGCGCCCGCTCCGCCCGAGGAGCCGCCCGCGGCGCCCGTGACGCCCGCGGCCGCGCCCGCCGCCCCCGCTCCGGCGCCGCCGAGGAGCGCGAGGGCCTTGGCGTAGCCGGCCGCGCCGAACCAGCCGATGACCGCGACCGGCACCACGGCGGGGATGCTGCCGGCCACTTCCTCGATCTGCAGCGCCGCCAGCCGGCACCGGGAGCACTCCTCCAGGTGCTTGCGCAGCCCTCGTTCGGCGCGGGTGCGCAGCCGGCGACGGGCGTAGGTGCCGAGCTGGTCGGCGTAGCCGGCGCACTCCTCGTCGCTGGTGAGCGTGGCGCTGACGTGGGCTTGGAGGTAGGCCTGCTTGAGGCCCTCCCGGGCGCGGCTGGCGAGCACCCGGGTGCCGTTGGCGTCGAGGCCGAAGAGCATGGCGACCTCGCTCGGCGACTCGTCCTCGACCTCGGTGTGCCACAGCACGGCCTGCCAGCGCTCGGGAAGGGAGCGGAAGGCCCGCATCGCCATGGACTGCTCGGCCTCGTGCATCGCGCGGACGTCGGCGCCCAGGTCGAGTGCGTCGTCGTCGGACATCTCCGCGGCACGGGCGGACCGCGCGGCGAACACCGCGAAGTCGTCGACGAGTTGTTCCCGCTTCGCCGACCGCGTCCAGTCCGCGGCCACCCGCCGTACGGAGGTGAGGAGGTAGGCGCGGACGGCGTACTCGGGCCCGGAGCCGCCGCGCACCGCCTGGAGCATGCGGGCGAACACCTCGGCGGTGAGATCGTCGGCGGTGTGCGCGTCCCGGCAGCAGGTGCGGGCGTAGCGGCGCACCGCGTCGGCGTGACGCCGGTAGAGCTCCTCATAGGCCGTGTCGTCGCCCGAGCGCATCCGGCCGATCAGGTCGGTGTCGGCGGGCGGCAGATCCCGCGGCGGCGGCAGGACGCCGCCGTCGGCCCGCCATTCCCGCTGGGCCGGGACCGTGCCCTCGAGAGCGTGGCCGCGCGGGGACGCCGCGGGCTCGCCGGCCGGGCCGCCCGACGGCCCGCTCGCGCGCCCGCCCTGGCTCGGCACCTGTTCGTCCCGACCGTCAACGTTCATCGCGGAAGACTCCCGCCGCCTGCCCCACCCGTCCCGACCACCGGGTCAGAGTGCCATATTGGCTTTCGGTCAGGACCCCCTCGGACGGTCCTTCCACTCGTCCGTGGGGAACTGTCGCAATCCGTCACCGGGCCTCACCCTTTTCGGGGAGCGGCACAACTTCCGGGCCGTGGGCGGGAGTTATGGCGGCCGTCCGCCGCGCCCGGGCTGCCGGCCGTGGGGGACGGGGTGCGGGGGCCGCTCGGGACCCCCGCCCACCGTCACCCGCACGAGTCAGGAAGGCCGCGAGCGCAGACCCTCCAGCAGGATGTCCAGCAGTCGCGCCGAGGCCGCCGCCTGCTGCGCCGGATCCGGCAGCGAGGGCGCCGCCGTCGCGATGACCAGCAGCACGTCCGACACGGACACGTCGGCGCGCAGTTCGCCCGCCTCCCGCGCCCGATCCACGAGCCGGCCCACGACCTCCAGCAGCGCCGTCGCCCCGTTGTCGTCGACAGCCGCCGTCGTGCCGTCCTCCGGGACGAGCCGCAGCTCACCGGAGCCCGGCTGGGTCCGCTGCTGCGGCACCCGCGCCGCCTCGACCGGCACGCCCTCCGCCTCGTCCTCCGCGACGCCGACCCGCAGCACCCGCGGCGGCAGCAGCCGCCCCGCGCCGGACGCCACGGACGTCCGCAGGAAGCGCGACAGCGCCGACCACGGTTCGTCCTCCTGCCCGAGCGCCGCACGCGCCTGGTCCGTCAGCCGGGAGGTCTCCTCCTCGGCTATCCGCCGGACCAGCACGTCCTTGCTGGGGAAGCGCCGGTACACCGTGCCGACGCCGACCCGCGCGCGCCGCGCCACGTCCTCCATCGGCGCGCCGTAGCCCAGCTCGCCGAACACCTCACGTGCCGCACGCAGTACGTGTTCCAGATTGCGCTGTGCATCCACGCGCAGCGGCGCTGTCCGCGCGCCCTCTGCACGTCCGCCGCCCAGTGCCGTCCCGACCGCGCCGCCCGGCGCGAGGGCCGACGCGGACGCCGTCGACGACCAATGCGAACTCTGCATGTGCATGAATAATCCCCCGGTAATGACGTCTCCCCCCGGAGACTTTCCCCGCCATCGAAAAGCCGGGGCGTGGAACACAGGGGACGGCCGCCCCGGGCCCGCCCGTCGCAGACCCGCAGAGCGCTTCCCCCTGACACCCCGTCGTCACACGAACATAGTTGAGAGAGAGTCAATTCAGAAGGGGCACGTTCCGCACGGAGCGACCCCCGATCGGAGTACGGGCGGCATTCGTCCCGATTGCGCCCCCTCCCGCACCCCGGTACATGCCATCTGACCTGCGCTTACGCCCGGTGCTCAGGTGTTTCGGCCAACCCCTCGGCCACCCGACTCGCGGTCACACAATTTGTCGAGGCTGTGGACAAACGCAAGCGCCGGGTGCGTCATGGGATGGTGAAGGAACGTGCGCGCATTCTCGTTGTCGGCGGCGGCTACGTCGGGATGTACACGGCCCTGCGGCTCCAGCGGAGGCTGAAACAGGAACTGGGCCGCGGCGAGGCCGAGATCACGGTCGTCACGCCCGACCCGTACATGACCTACCAGCCCTTCCTTCCCGAGGCGGCCGCCGGGTCCATCTCCCCCCGGCACGTCGTCGTGCCGCTGCGTCGCGTCCTGCCCCACTGCCGGATCGTGGTCGGCGAGGTCACCGCCGTCGACCACGCCAAGCGCACCGCCACCCTCACCACCCTCGCCACCGAGGAGGAGGGCGCCGGCCCCCAGCAGCTGACGTACGACGAACTCGTCCTCGCGCCCGGCTCCGTCTCCCGCACCCTGCCCATCCCCGGGCTCGCCGACTACGCCATCGGCTTCAAGACCGTCGAAGAGGCCATCGGGCTGCGCAACCACGTGATCGAACAGATGGACATCGCCTCCTCCACCCGCGACCCCGCCATCCGTGACGCGGCCCTCACCTTCGTCTTCGTCGGCGGCGGCTACGCGGGCGTGGAGGCGCTCGGCGAGCTGGAGGACATGGCCCGCTACACGACGCGCTACTACCACAACGTCCAGCCCGAGGACATGAAGTGGATCCTGGTCGAGGCGTCCGACCGCATCCTGCCCGAGGTCGGCGCGGACCTCGGCCGCTACACGGTCAGTGAGCTGCGCCGCCGCAACATCGACGTACGCCTGAACACCCGCCTGGACTCCTGCGCCGACCGCGTCGCCGTCCTCAGCGACGGCGCCCGCTTCCCCACCCGCACGGTCGTGTGGACCGCCGGCGTCAAACCCCACCCGCTCCTCGCCGCCACCGACCTCCCGCTCAACGAACGGGGCCGGCTCAGGTGCACCCCCGAGCTGACCGTCGACGGCGTCACGCACGCGTGGGCGGCCGGAGACACCGCGGCCGTCCCCGACGTCACCGTCGACGAGCCCGGCAAAGAGACCGCGCCCAACGCCCAGCACGCCGTCCGTCAGGCCAAGGTCCTCGCCGACAACATCGTGCGCTCCCTGCGCGGCGAACCCCTGCAGACGTACGCGCACGCGTACGTCGGCTCGGTCGCCTCACTGGGGCTCCACAAGGGCGTCGCCCACGTCTACGGACGCAAGCTCAAGGGGTACCCGGCCTGGTTCATGCACCGCGCGTACCACCTCAGCCGCGTTCCCACCGTCAACCGCAAGATGCGCGTCCTCGCCGAATGGACCCTCTCCGGACTCTTCAAACGGGAGATCGTCTCGCTCGGATCACTCGAACATCCTCGCGCGGAGTTCGAACTCGCTGCCGGTGGAAAGCCTTCTGACGAGTCTTCCGGCGACCCGAAGGGGTCGTCCTGACCGAAACAGGAACTCCACCGGCCGCCCCCACGTCTGACGAATGTCGGCCCGGACGGCGGCCACACTGCCAGACTGCTCCCTGCTCATAGCCCGACGCCGAGCGCCCGAGCCGCTCCCGAACCGCCCCGACCCCCTTCCGCACCCCCCTCCCCATCCCTGTCGTATCCCCGCTGACCGAGTCCCTCCGATTCCTTCCGAGTCCTTCCGAGCACGTTCCCCACCCCTTCCAGAGCCCCGGCGGGCCGGCGCAGGCTCCCGCCGAACCCGCCAGGCCGTCCCCACCAGCGCCACACCCCGGGTGCTGCGACAATGTGCGGCCACCGCCGTGCGCCCCCGGAGCAGGCCGGGCCCGGAGCCGGCCGACGACGACTACACGAGGCAAGGATTCGTGAACTTCACGCGCTGGAGCGCCCGGCTCCCCGGAACACAGCGCCGCGCCGCCGCGCGGGCCGAGCACCCGGTCACCACCACGGACCGGCGCAGCGAGGGCTCCGTGCCCGCGGCCCGCGCCGAACAGCTCACCGACGCGCCCCCCGTGCCCGCGGTCGACGAACTCCCGGTGCGTGAGGTCCTGGACCGCGTCCCGGCCCTCGTGGCCCTCGTCCACGGCCCGAGCCACCGCCTCGCCTACGTCAACGACGCCTACACGGCGGCCTTCGGCGCACGCCCCTGCGGCGAACCGGCCGCCGAGGCCCTGCCCGAGCTCCGCGACCTCGGCCTGATGCCCCTGCTGGACCAGGCCCTGCGCAGCGGCAAGCCCCGCACCCTGAAGTCGCGCAAGGCCCCCGACGGCCGCCACTACACCTTCACCTGCACCCCCGCCGCCGAGCACAACGGCGAAGGAGCGGTCCTGATCTTCGCGACCGACGTCACCGACCACGCGGAGGCCGCCGAGCGCCTCAGGACCAGCGAGCGCCGCCAGCGCGAGACCGCCGTCACGCTCCAGCGCTCCCTCCTCCCCCAGGAGCTCGAAGAGCCCGACGACCTGCGCATCGCCGCCACCTACCAGCCCGGCGGCACCGAGGCCGCGGTCGGCGGCGACTGGTACGACGTCATCACCCTCGGCGGCGGCCGCACCGCCCTCGTCATCGGCGACGTCATGGGCCGCGGCGTCCGCGCTGCCGCCGTCATGGGCCAGCTCCGGACGGCCGTCCGGGCGTACGCCCGACTCGACCTGCCCCCGCACGAGGTGCTCCAGCTCCTCGACGGCCTCGCCATGGAGATCGACGCCAACCAGATCGCCACCTGCGTCTACGCCATCCACGACCCCAACGAGGGCCGGCTGGTGTACGCCTCCGCGGGCCACCTGCCCATCCTCGTCCGCGACGACAGCGGCACCGTGCTGCGCGCCGACGAGCCCACCGGCCCGCCCCTCGGCACCGGCGGCTGGATGCACGCCTCCGGCTCGATCCCGCTCGGCCCCGGCTCCACGGCCGTCCTCTACACCGACGGCCTGGTGGAGCGTCGCAACGAGGACCTGGACGAAGGCATCGCCGCCCTGGAGCGCGCCCTGGCCGGCGCCACCGGCACGCCCCAGGTCGTCTGCGACCGCCTCGTCCGCTCGGCCGGCGTCACCGCCGACCACGACGACGACGTCGCCGTTCTCGTCCTCCAGCACCCCGCCCGCACCGGCCCGGACGGAGAACTGTTCCGCAACGCGGCCCTGGAGCTCCTCGGCGGAGTCGAAGCGGCCCCACGCGCGCGTGCCTTCGCCTCGGGCGTCCTCACCAGCTGGCGCTTCCCCGCCGACCTGCACGACCTCGGCGTCCTCGCCACCAGCGAACTGGTCGCCAACTCGCTCCAGCACGGCATCCCGCCCATGCGGCTACGGCTGCGCCGCACCGACCGCCGCCTGATCATCGAGGTCACCGACGGCGACGACCACCTGCCGCGCCGCCGCCGCGCGGAACCGGGCGACGAGTCCGGCCGCGGCATCGCGATCGTCGCCACCATCGCCTCCCACTGGGGCAGCAGACGCACCCCGGGCGGCGGAAAAGCGGTCTGGTGCGAGTTCGTCCTGCCGAAACAGACGGAATGACCACGCGCGGGGCGCGGCACGGTCACGCGTGGATGACGCCGATGACAGCGCGCGGAAACAAGCCGAACACGCATTCCCGCGCGCGCGGCGCCTAGGCGAGCACGCCCCCTGGTGCTACTAGCTCTGCATGGCAGACGCAACGGGCTTTCACCTCAAGGGAAGCGCCCCCGAGCGCTACGAACACTACGTCGCGCCCCTCATGGCGCCCTTCGTCACCGCACTCGTGGACGCCGCGGACCTCTTCCCCGGCGCATCCGTCCTCGACCTCGCCTGCGGCACCGGTTTCGCGGCCCGCGCCGCCGCCGCACAGGCCGGCCCCACCGGCCGGGTCGCCGGCGCGGACCTCAACGAGGCCATGCTCAAGATCGCCCAGGCGTGCCACCCGCGCCTCTACCCGGACATCGATTTCACCGCCGCCCCCGCCGACGACCTGCCCTACCCCGACGCGGCCTTCGACGCCGTCCTCTGCCAGCAGGGAGCCCAGTTCTTCCCCGACCTCGACGCCGCCCTGACGGAGACAGCCCGGGTCACCCGCCCCGGAGGCCGCTTCGCCGCCACGCTCTGGGCCCGGCTGGACGACTCCCCGTACTTCGTGGCCCAGTACCGGACGCTCGAGCAGTACGACGGCCCCGAAGCCGCCGCGGGCTTCCGGTCCGCCTTCGACGCAGCGGACCGCGTGACCGCCGCCCTCGACCGCGCCGGCTTCCGCTCCACGGCCCGCCGCGACCTCACCTTCGCCATCGACCTGCCCCCACTGGACGACTACATCGCCGGCCACCTCTCCTCGATCCCCTGGGGCCAGAACCTCGTCGACACCGCGGGCGACGAGGCCCTCACCCGGGCCGCCGAGACCATCCGCGCCCGGCTCCCCGCATCCACGACCACCTTCCCCTTCACGGCGACCCTGGTGACCGCAGTCCGCTGAACCCACGGGAAGGAGAGAAGGAGAAAGGAGAGGGGCCGTCGTCCCGAGAACGACGGCCCCTCTCCCGTGCGGAACACGCGATCCGCCCGCAGTGCCTCAGGCCTCCGCGGCCACCGGCTGCACGGCGGCCCCACCCCGGGCCACCACCCGCTTGCGCACCAACCACGGCTGGTCCTGGACGGCGGTCAGCTGCCGCCCCAACCGCAGCGCGAGGTAGGTGATCCCCAGCGAGAACAGCAGGAACGTCACGATGTACGGCGCGTGCAGCGAAGCCCCCATCGGCCCGCCCACCGCCGGCCCCACGGCCAGCGCGAGCTGCTTCACCAGGGCGAACGCGGAGTTGTACTGCCCGGCCATCCCGGCCGGAGCCAGATCGGCCACCAGCGGCGCGAGCGTCGGCGACAGCATCGCCTCGCCCAGCCCGAACAGCGCGTACGTCGACACGAACACGGCCGTCGCCATCTCCCGGCTCCCGTGCCCGAGCCCGGCGTACCCCGCCACGGCCCACGCCACGGCCCAGAGCAGCCCCACCGCCGCGATCACCCGCGACCGCTTCTGCCGCTCCACGAACTTCAGCACGGCGAACTGCGCCACCACGATCATCGCCGTGTTGGCGGCCAGCGCCGTCCCCAGCGCGGACGTCGAGATGCCCACGGCCTCGACCCCGTACGCGCTCAGCCCGGACTCGAACTGCCCGTAACAGGCGAAGAACAGCACGAAGCCCAGCACGCACAGCTGCACCATGGCCCGGTTGCCGAGCAGCTGCTTCCAGCTGCCCCGCGCGGACTGCGGAGCGCCCTCCACGCGAGGAGCCCGAGGCAGCCGCACCGTCGCCATCACCACGGCCAGCAGCAGGAACATCGCCGCCTCGATGGCGAACAGCACGGTGAAGGACGAGACCCGCGTCGTGTCGACGAGGTGCCCGCCGATCAGACCGCCCACGCCGAGCCCGAGGTTCTGCAGGAAGAACTGCGTCGCGAACGCCCGCGAACGCGTCTCCGCGGTCGAGCTGTCCACGATCATCGTCGCCAGCGCGGGCTGCATCACGGCCTGCCCGGCCCCGAGCGCGGCAGCGGCGGCGAGTACGGCGGAGGAGGTGCCGGCCAGCCCGAGGCCCAGTGCGCCGAGCGCAGCGGTCACCAGGGCGGCGAGCAGGACCGGCAGTGGACCGCGCCGCACGATCGCCCGTCCGGCGAACGGCAGCACGATCAGCGCGGCGACGGCGAAGACGGCGAGCACCAGCCCCGCCGTCATGGCCCCCAGCCCCCGCACCTGCGCCACATAGACGTACAGGTAGGGGACGGTGAAGCCGAGCCCGAACGCGCTGAGTGCATTGCCCACGTGGATCCGGCGCATCGCTGCGCCCATCGCCCTGGTCACGTTCACCTCAATCAGGTAGGAGTCGTCAGTGCTTAGCACCGAAGACTTAGAAGCTAAAGTTCGAAGCTAAACTGTACACATCGAAGGACTTCAACACGAACGCGCCTCGTGCGATACTTATTTCCATGGGCGACAACCCCGGCACGGTCGACACCGGCCTCGGCAGCGAGCCGACCCTCGAAGAGCAGATCGCCGCCTATCAGCGCGAGTTCCAGGATCTCGATCCGCAGGTCGAGAAGATCGTCTCGGCGCTCTCCCGCCTGCACCGCCGGATGAACGTCGCCTATGGCCGCCAGACCGCCGACCTCGGCATCAGCAACGCCGAGTGGGAGGTCCTCAAGGCCCTCGTCCTCTCCGGCGCCCCCTATCGCCTGGGGCCGAGCGACCTGGCGAAGCGGCTCGGCCTGACGCCGGCCGCGATGACGCACCGGATCGACCGCATGGTCGCCGAGGGCCTGGTGACCCGTGAGCGGGACGAGACCAACCGGGTCCGGGTGATCGTGGAGCTGACACCCGAGGGCCGGGAGAAGTGGCTGAGGGCCATGCGCATGGCGATGGTCTTCGAGGAGGACCTCCTCCAGGACCTCTCCGCGGCGGAGCGCACCACCCTCGGCGACGTCCTGACCAGGCTCCTGCGCCGGGTGGAGCACGCCCAGCCGGACGCGGGCGGTCGGCTCAGCGACCTCGACTGAACGGCCCGCGCCCGTTCGGCCTAAAAGATCTTGACAGGGACGGTTGACAGCCCCACTGGGGATCCGTAGAGTTCTTCGGGTTGCCACGGAGCCGTAACGGTTCTCCGGCAGCGCCTCCGCCGCAGTAGCGGCACACAAACCACCAGCACGATCTCCCCCGGGGTTGAATTCGGCGCGCCCGAATTCAATTCGACTGGGGGCCGGCAGCTCGATTAGCAACTGCCGAACGGATCCGCTAAGGTTTGAGACGTCGGAACGGCCCAACAGCCGGGAAGACGGCTCCCGCTGACTGGGAATCAGAGCCGAAAGGGTCTGGTAGAGTCGGAACCGCCGGAAAGGGAAACCGCGAGATAAGCGGGGGACCTGGAAAGCGCCGAGGAAATCGGATCGGGAAACGGTCTGATAGAGTCGGAAACGCAAGACCGAAGGGAAACTGCCCGGAGGAAAGCCCGAGAGGGTGAGTACGAA
>NZ_JBEPBI010000026.1:0-61261 GCF_040299045.1 Streptomyces sp. NPDC001027 | reverse complement strand
GGGCCCGCCGCACCGCGTCCCGGCCGGTGGGCGGCAGATCCGTCGCCCCGAGGGCCCAGAAGCCCTTCACCTGGGGGATGTGGTGCTTGCGGTACTTGCCGAGGTAGGAACCGTCCGCGTCGATCACGGCCGCGGTGTTGTAGAGGACGCCGGGCTGCTCCTCCTCGTACATCGGCAGCACCAGCACGATGCCGTGCTCCCTGGCGAGCGCCTGGAAACGCTTGACGATCGGGCCGTCGGGGATCTGCTCGGCGTACTCGTAGAACTGCGGGTCCTGGACCTGGCAGAAGTAGGGACCGTAGAACAGCTCCTGGAAGCACAGGACCTGGGCGCCCTGCGCGGCCGCGTCGCGGACCGCCTGCTCGTGCACCCGGATCATCGATTCCTTGTCGCCGGTCCAGGCCGTCTGGAAGACGGCGGCACGGATCACTCTGCTCATCGGGACCTCCGGTCGCTCGGTGTACGAGGAGCCTAGGAAGCCGACCGGCCTGCTTTGAGTTGCACGGTGTCACGCCTGAGCACGGGTGGCGTGGCACCGTGTCACGTCTTCCCGGACCCATGTTTCACCACCGTTTTCCCAGGTCGTTCCATGTTTCTCCGCTGTTTCCGGGCGCCGGCCGCGCGGTTCAGCCCTGCTGCGCGTCGTGCGCGAGCAGCGCGATGTGCACCGAGGCGGCCTGTTCGAAGTCGTCGAGGTCCACGCCGAGCCGGCCCTCTATCGCCTCCAGCCTGCGGTACAGCGCCGGCCGGGAGACGTGGTGGAGCTGGGCGGTGCGGGACTTGTTGCGGCCGGTGGCCAGATACGTCCGCAGGACGGCGAGCAGGTCGTCCCCGGCCGCCCCGTCCCCGGCCGCGCACAGCAGTCCGTCCAGCTCCCGCTCGGCGAACGACTGCACGTGCGGGTCGTCCCGCAGCAGCCGGATCAGTCCGCGCAGATGGACGTCCTTGAGCCGGACGACGAGCGGCAGGTCGAGGACGGCGGCCGAGTCGGCCACGGCGTCCGCCACGTGCTGGGCCTCGCGCAGCCCGGCGGGCGTCTCGTCCCAGACGGTGCGCGGGGCGGCCGCCGCGACGACCGTGCGGGCCTGGCCCGACTCGGTGCGCAGCCGGGTCGCGAAGTGGGCGGCGAGCGCGTCGGCGTCCTGGTCGCGGGCGAGGCTGAGCAGCACCGCCGTCGCCCCGTCCGCGAGTTCCGCGACCAGTCCCGCGAGCCCGAGCAGCCGCAGGACCCGTTCGAGTCGGTCGAGGGCGACGTCCCGCACGACGAGCGGCACGAAGGTGCGCCGGTTGACCGGCAGGCCGGCCGCCCGGGCCCTGGGCAGCAGGTGGCGTGCCGGGACGACGCCGGAGATCAGGTCGGTGAGCAGGCTCTGCGCGGACTGCTCCTCCCAGGTGTGGGCGGAGGCGCCGCCGAGCATGCGGTGCAGCACGAGCGCCTCGGCGGCCCGGTCGGCGAGCAGCCGGCCGCCCGCGGTGTCGCCGCGGTACCCGCAGAGCATGATCTGCCCCCAGCGTTCGCCGCGGCCGCCGAGTTCGGCGCGGATCCAGCCGTCCCCCTCGGTGCCGCCGGCCTGGCGGGCGATGCGTTCCCAGTCCCGCAGCACGTCGTCGACGGCCGGCCGCTCCCCCGCCGTGGCCAGCACCCGGTGGGCGAGGTTGGTGACGACGACGGGACAGCCGGCGTGCTGGGCGATCTCGTCGAGCAGCGGCTGCAGCGGGGCTCCGGCGGTGATCAGCGCGGTGAGCGCGGTCCGCACGGCCTCCGAGAGGCTGACGGCGGCGAACTTGCGCCGTACCAGCCGGGACTGCACCTCCTCCGTCAACTCGGCGAAGGGGAAGGGGCGATGGAGGACGACCATCGGCAGCCCGCAGCGTTCGGCGGCCCGCCGCATCGCGTCGGGCGTGGTCGGGAACGCCCGTCCGAGGCCCAGCACCACGGCCGCGGCCTCGGCGCGGTGCAGGGAGCGGACGTACTCCGTCTGCGCGCTCTCGTCGCCGGCGAGCAGCACCCCGGTGGTGAGCACCATCTCGCCGCCGGTCAGCATCACGCCGACGTCGGCCGCCTCGGCGACGTGCACCCAGCGCACCGGCCGGTCGAGCTGGCCGGCGCCCGCCACCACTTCGGGCTCTCCGGCCAGGACCCTTTCCAGGGACAGGACCTGACGGACCGACAGGGCGGGTTCCAGCGGCTCCACGGGCCCCCAGGGCTCCAGGGCAATGGTCATGGCGATGTTTCCCTTGGCTCAGGACTGCGCTATCGCGTGCTCCTCAGCGCGCTCTCGAGGATCGCGGCGCCTTCCTCGGCCTCCGCCACGGTCAGGGACAGGGGCGGGGCGACGCGCAGGGCGCTGGTGTCGTGGCCGCCGCCCTTGCCGATCAGCAGCCCGCCGGCGCGGGCCGCCTCCAGCACCGCGGACGCCCGGTCCGGGTCGGCCAGACCGGTGCCCGGCCGGGTCAGCTCGACGCCGATCATGAGGCCGCGTCCGCGCACCTCCCGTACGCCGGGATCCTGGGCGACGGCGGCCCGCAGCCGCTCGATGAGCATGCCGCCGACCCGCCGGGCGTTGCCCTGGAGGTCGTGTTCCAGCAGGTAGGAGAGGTTGGCGAGAGCGGCCGCCATGGTGATCTGGGTGCCGCCGAAGGTGGAGATGCTGTTGGCGTCCAGGCAGTTCATGATCTCGGAGCGGGCGATGACGCCGCCCACGGACATGCCGTTGCCGATGCCCTTGGCGAAGGTGACGATGTCCGGCGGACCGTTTCGGCCGTGTGCCTGCCAGCCCCAGAAGTGCTCGCCGGTGCGGCCCCAGCCGGTCTGCACCTCGTCGGCGATCCACAGGACGCCGCGTTCGTCCAGCACCTCGCGGAAGGCCGCGTACAGGCCGTCGGGCGGCGAGGTGAAGCCGCCGACCCCCTGGATGGGCTCGGCGATCAGGGCGGCGGGCGGGCGGGTGTGGCCGAGCAGGTCCCTCAGGTCGGCGACGCACGCGTCGACGAAGGCGGCGTCGTCGAGGTCGGCGAACGGTCCTCGTCCGCGGACCCCGCCGTGCACGTACACCGTCTGCAACGGTGACAGCGAGGTCGGGGACCAGCTGCGGTTGCCGGTGATGCCGACCGCGCTGAAGGAACGGCCGTGGTAGCTGTTGCGCATGGCCAGCACGGTGTTGCTTCGCCGGTGGGCGGTGGCGAGCAGCAGCGCGGTGTCGTTGGCCTCGGTGCCCGAGGTGGTGAAGAAGACCCGGGCGTCGGGGATGCCGCTGACCTGGGCGATCCGCTCGGCGAGTTCGACCATGGGCCGGTTGAGGTAGAGCGTCGAGGAGTGGACGATCCGACCGGCCTGCTCGGCGACCGCCTTGGTGACCTCGGGCAGCGCGTGCGCGGTCATCGTGGTGAGGATGCCGCCGAAGAAGTCGAGGTACTTGTTGCCGTCGGAGTCCCAGACGTGCCGGCCCTCGCCGTGGGTGATCTCCAGCGGCTCCTCGTAGTAGAGGGCGAGCCAGTCGGGCAGGACGCCCCGGTGCCGGGCGTAGAGGTCGCTCACGGCTGCACCAGCCCTTCGTAGGCGTCGGGACGGCGGTCGCGGTAGAAGGCCCACTGCTGCCGGACCTCCTCGACGAGGTCGAAGTCGAGGTCGCGGACGACGAGTTCCTCGTCCTGGTCGCTCGCGACGTCGCCGACGAACTTGCCGCGCGGGTCGACGAAGTACGACGTCCCGTAGAAGTCGTTGTCCCCGTACTCCTCGACGCCGACCCGGTTGATCGCGGCGACGAAGTACTCGTTGGCGACGGCGGCCGCGGGCTGCTCCAGCTGCCACAGGTGGGCGGAGAGGCCGCGGTGGGTGGCGGACGGGTTGTAGACCAGCTGGGCGCCCTTGAGGCCCAGCTGCCGCCAGCCCTCGGGGAAGTGGCGGTCGTAGCAGATGTACACGCCGACCCGGCCGACGGCCGTGTCGAACACCGGCCAGCCGACGTTTCCCGGCCGGAAGTAGTACTTCTCCCAGAAGCCCTTCACCTGGGGGATGTGGTGCTTGCGGTACTTGCCGAGGTAGGAGCCGTCGGCGTCGATCACGGCAGCGGTGTTGTAGTAGAAGCCGGACTGCTCGACCTCGAAGACCGGCACGACGATCACCATGCCCGTCTCGCGGGCGAGGTCCTGCATGCGGCGCACGGTCGGCCCGTCCGGGACCGGCTCCGCCCAGCGATAGTGCTCGGGCTCCTGGACCTGACAGAAGTAGGGAGCGTTGAACACCTCCTGGAAGCCGATGATCTTCGCGCCCCGGCGGGCCGCCTCGCGGGCGTGCTCCTCGTGTTTCGCCACCATGGACTCGGTGTCGCCGGTCCAGGTGGCCTGGACCAGTGCGGCACGTACGACGTTGGCCATGAGCTGCTCCTTCGACGGGACGTCAGAGCCTCTACGCCCGTAGACGAAGGTCGTAGAGGGACGAACGTAAGCCTCCTGGACGGGCTTGCCAAGACCATCGTCGTCAACCCGCGGAGTCGATCGCGTTTCACACCCCTGTGGGTGAGTCGCGGTGCGTTCGGCGCAACGGGCGCGGGCCCGGTCAGGCGGTGAACCCGGCCACTCGCAGGGCGTGCACCAGGTCCCAGCGGCGTTGCTCCGAAGCCGCCCGAGCCGCCTCGAGCAGCAGCGGGACGAGGGTCTGCGGGTCCGGCGCGGCGCTGCGGGCCGCCTCCTCCGGGGTGCGGACCCGGACGTAGGCGTCGAGCAGCGCGCGGGCCTCGCGCCGACGGCCCTCCCGGAGCAGGCCGAGGACGCCCTGCCCGATCTCCTCGGCCGGCCGGGCCACCCCCTGCCGCAGGATCTGCTCCCCGTCGGCCGTGCGCCCCACCGCGACCAGCGCGTCGGCCGCGGCGACCAGCCGGTCGGCGGGAAGGGAGGCGGCCTCCCAGAGCAGGGTCGTCCAGTCCGCGGTGAGCCCGGCGCTCCGGAGCTCGGCCGCGAGCAGCGGCATGCGGGCGGCGGGCAGCGCGGCGAGCTCGACGAGCAGGGCGTGCGCCTCGCCGCTGCGCCCTTCGGCGCGCAGTCGCACCAGCTGCCGGACCGCGTCGACGGTCTCCTTGCGGGCCGTCGCGTCCAGCGCCTCGCGCTGCGGTGCGCCCGACCGTCCGGACGGCCGGGCGGCCGACGCCTCGGCCGCGCCGGCGAAGCGGGCGCCGCGCAGCGTGCGACGGGCGGGGGCGGCGGGCGCGGGCGCGTCCGGACCGTCGGCGGAGACGGAAGCGGAGGCGGAAGAAGGGGAGGAGGCGGGGGGAACGGCGAGCGGGGCGTCGTCGGCCTCCTCGGCCATGCCCGCGAACCGCGCGCTGCCGCGGCGGCGTTTGCGCTGCTTGGGCACGGGGGCCGGATCGGAGGCGGGGGCGGAGTCCGGCGCGGGCTCCTGGGCGGGCGCGAGGCCGGCCGCCGGGTCTGCCGCCGGGTCGGGCGTGGCCCACTCCTCGGGCACTTGGGCAGCGCGCGCGTCGAACGCCGTCCCGGCGTCGTATGCGATCCGTGCGTCGTCGTCGGCGTGACCCGCCTCGTGGCCGCGGGCCGCCTCGTGGCCGCGGCCTGCGCGGTGCGCGTGCTGTGCGTGCTGTGCGTCGTGCGCGTCGGCCGTGGGCGGTCCGGCCCGGCGCGGGGGCGCGCCGGCTGCCGGGAGGCGGTCCGCCTCGGCCATCCGGCGACGGAGCTCGGCGCAGCGGGCGGTGGCCCGCTCATGGTCGTCGCGGGCCCAGGCGAGGTCCAGACGGAAGGCGTCGGCCTGCTCCCGGGTGGACGCCGAGGCGAGCCTGCGTCCCAGGTCGGCCTGGCGTTCGGCGGCATAGCGCTGTTCGCGGAGCATGACGTCGAGCCGGTCCCCGAGAGCGTCACGGCCACCGGGACGGGCGTCGTGCGCGGCGAGCGCGGCGGCGTGCAGGGACCGGGCCCGCGACGTCTCCTGCCCGGCGGCCACGGCGCCGTACGCGGCGGCCAGGTCCTGCAGCACCGCCTCCATGACGTCCCAGGGCGGCACCTCGTGTCCTTCGAGGCAGGCCCGCATACCGTCGGGATCGCGTTGCCAGAAGACCGCGCACCAGCCGGCGCCCTGGTCGAGGCGCGCCAGCAGCGCGTTCAGGTAGCTCGCGAACTCCCGCACCCTGCCCGGGAGTTGTTCCACAGCCATCGTTCGTCTCCCGCCCGACCGGAACACTCCGGTTCGTAGAAAACACCAGCCGTGTTACAGCGCGGCTACGACCAGTTTTCAAAGCGGACGCGGCGGCGACATGGCGCAATCCTGCACCAGGACCTCGGGATGGATCAGGCCCGCCCCCCGTCGACGACGCCGCCGCTCACACGACGGCCGGCGAGCACAGCCCGGCCAGCTCGTCCATCGACAGCCCGAGCACGCGGGCGAGCGCGGCGACGGTGAAGAAGGCCGGGGTGGGAGCGCGGCCGGTCTCGATCTTGCGCAGGGTCTCGGCGGAGATCCGGGCGCTCGCCGCGATCTCGGCCATGCTCCGCCCGCCGCGCGCCTCGCGCAGCAGCCGGCCGAGCCGCTCGCCGCGCTCGCGCTCTTCCGGGGTGAGGGGGGTACGCACCATGCCGCCATTCTAATACCGGTATAGTAATTGGCATGGTGGAACTGAAGACGGACACATCGATCGACGCCATGTACGAGGCGGGCCAGGTGGTGGCCCGGGCCCTGGCAGCCGTCCGGGAGGCGGCCGACGTGGGCGTCCGTCTGCTGGAGCTGGACGAGCTGGCCCACGACGTGCTGCGGGCCGAGGGCGCCACGTCGCCGTTCCTCGGCTACCGCCCGGAGTTCGCGCCCACGCCGTTCCCGGCGGTGCTCTGCGCGTCGGTGAACGAGGCGATCGTGCACGGCATCCCCACCCGCTACCGGCTGCGCGACGGCGACCTGGTCTCGCTCGACTTCGGCGCGCAGCTGGGCGGCTGGGCCGGCGACTCGGCCGTCAGCTTCACGGTGGGCACGGCGCGCCCGGCGGACGTACGGCTGATCGAGACGGCCGAACGGGCTCTGGCGGCCGGCATCGACGCGGCGGTCGTCGGCAACCGCATCGGCGACATCGCGCACGCCATCGGCACGGTGTGCCGGGCGGCGGGCTACGGCATCCCGGCCGGCTTCGGGGGCCACGGCATCGGCCGCCACATGCACGAGGACCCGGCGGTGCCCAACGAGGGCCGCCCGGGCCGGGGCCTGCCGCTCCGCCACGGCATGGTCATCGCCATCGAGCCGATGCTGATCGCGGGCGGCACGGACGGCTACCACGCGGCCCCCGACGGCTGGACCCTGCGCACGAACGACGGCTCGCGCGCGGCCCACGCCGAGCACACCGTGGCGATCACGACCAGCGGCCCAAGAATCCTGACCGAGCGAAAGTAGCCACACCGACGGCAATCGCTCCGCAGTCCCGCCCCCGCGGCCCGTCGGCCCGTCGACCCCCCACCCCACCCCCCAGCACGACGCGATCGGCGCCGACCCGGACGCGCGGGACACCGCACGGCCCGCCCCAGACCCGGGCACAGCCCGCCCACGACCAGGCCCCGACGGGGCAGCGCCGGGGGCCGTCGACCCGAGCCCACCAGTACGACACGGCCGACGCCGGCCCGGAGCGGGGCACAGCAAGGTTCGCCCCAGGCGCGGGAGCGCAGCACGGCACGTCCGGGGCAGGCCTGGCGCCGGCGACCCGGGCGGGCGTCGGCCCGGACGCCCGGGCAGGGCACGGTCGGTTCGTCGCCCGACCGCGGGGGCGCGGCGCGGGCTGCCCTCGGGCCGGTACCCGGGGCACGGCATCGTCGTCCCAGGCGCGGTCGCGGCCCGGCTCCGGGACACGGCCGCGGGCCCAGGAGCACGGCCGCGGGGGCCCGACAGCGGCCACGCCCCGGCGGCGTGGCACGGTCGGCGCCGGCCCGGGCGACGCCTGGGTGTGGTGCGGTTCGTCGCGGCCGGACGTCAGGGACGGCGTCTGTCCGTCCGCCGCCCGGGGTCCGGGTGCCGAGGGGTTTTCTGCGGGGTGGTGTCGGGCTCGGATCCGGGGGTTCGCTGGGCGTGCCCGCGGTCGGCGACCGTGCGAAGGTGGGGGTAGGGCCCCAGCCGAGGGCACCCGGCACCGCATCGCACGTCGATCGAACGGAACGCCATGACCAGCGGCTTCAACGGCCCGGAGGGCTACGGCGACCCCTTCGGCGAGTTCCTGGCCCGCTTCTTCGGCGGGCCCCGCCCGGGCCCCCGCCAGATCAACATCGGCCAGCTCCTCAGCAGGCCCGCGCGCGACCTGGTCCGCGGCGCCGCCCAGTACGCCGCCGAACACGGCAGCCGCGACCTCGACACCGAGCACCTGCTGCGGGCGGCCCTCTCCGCGGAGCCCACGCGCTCGCTGCTCAGCCGGGCGGGCGCCGACCCCGACTCCCTCGCGACGGAGATCGACGAGCGGTCGGGGCCGGCGCAGTATCCGCCGGGCGAGGCGCCGCCGCCCACCTCGCTGTCCCTGACGCCCGCCGCCAAGCGCGCCCTGCTGGACGCGCACGATCTGGCGCGCAGCCGCGGCGCGGGACACATCGGCCCGGAGCACGTGCTCGGCGCGCTCGCCTCCAACCCGGACTCCGCGGCCGGGCACATCCTGAACGCGGCCCGCTTCGCCGCCGCCGGCCTGCCCGCCGACGCCACGGACTCCGCCGGACCGGCCGGCGCCGCGGACGGGCCGCGGCCCACCGCCACGCCCACCCTGGACAAGTACGGCAGCGACCTCACCGAGCTGGCCCGGCAGGGGCGCATCGACCCGGTGATCGGCCGGGACGACGAGATCGAGCAGACCATCGAGGTCCTCTCCCGGCGCGGCAAGAACAACCCGGTGCTGATCGGCGACGCCGGCGTCGGCAAGACCGCCGTCGTGGAGGGACTCGCCCAGCGGATCGCCGAGGGGGACGTCCCGGACGTCCTCGCCTCCCGGCGCGTGGTCGCCCTCGACCTGACGGGCGTGGTCGCGGGCACCCGCTACCGCGGCGACTTCGAGGAGCGGCTGAACACCGTCGTCGACGAGATCCGCGCGCACTCCGACCGGCTGATCGTCTTCATCGACGAGCTGCACACCGTCGTCGGCGCGGGCGGCGGCGGCGAGAGCGGGGCGATGGACGCCGCCAACATCCTCAAGCCGCCCCTGGCCCGCGGCGAGCTGCACATCGTGGGCGCGACGACGCTGGAGGAGTTCCGGCGCGTCGAGAAGGACGCGGCGCTCGCCCGCCGTTTCCAGCCCATCCTCGTCCCGGAGCCGTCCGTCGCGGACGCGCTGGAGATCCTGCGCGGGCTGCGCGACCGCTACGAGGCCCACCACCAGGTCCGTTACGCCGACGAGGCGCTGGTCGCGGCCGTGGAGCTGTCCGACCGCCACCTCACCGACCGCCGGCTCCCCGACAAGGCCATCGATCTCATCGACCAGGCCGGCGCCCGGGTGCGGCTCGGCGCCCGCACCAAGGGCAGCGACGTGCGGGCGATGGAGCGCGAGATCGAGGACCTAGCCCGCGACAAGGACCGGGCTGTCGCTGACGAGCAGTACGAGGAGGCGACCCGCCTGCGGGACCGCATCGTCGAGCTGAGGCAGCGCGTCGCGAACACCGGCGGCGAGGACGCCTCCGACGACGGCCGGCATCTGGAGGTCACCGCGGAGGCCGTCGCCGAGGTCGTGTCCCGGCAGACCGGCATCCCCGTCGCCCGTCTCACCCAGGAGGAGAAGGACCGGCTGCTCGCGCTCGAAGAGCATCTGCACGAACGGGTGGTCGGCCAGGAGGAGGCCGTACGGGTCGTCTCCGACGCGGTGCTGCGCTCGCGCGCCGGCCTCGCGAGCCCCGCCCGGCCGATCGGCAGCTTCCTGTTCCTCGGCCCGACCGGCGTCGGCAAGACGGAGCTGGCCCGGGCGCTCGCCGAGGCGCTGTTCGGCAGCGAGGAGCGGATGGTCCGGCTCGACATGAGCGAGTACCAGGAACGGCACACCGTCAGCCGGCTGGTGGGCGCCCCGCCCGGCTACGTCGGCCACGAGGAGGCCGGGCAGCTCACCGAGGTCGTGCGCCGGCACCCGTACTCGCTGCTGCTGCTCGACGAGGTGGAGAAGGCGCACCCGGACGTCTTCAACGTCCTGCTGCAGGTCCTCGACGACGGCCGCCTCACCGACTCCCAGGGCCGCAGGGTCGACTTCACCCACACGGTCGTCGTGATGACCAGCAACCTGGGCTCGGAGGAGATCACCCGCCGCGGCGCCGGCATCGGCTTCGGGCCGGGCGGCGGCGAGGCCGACGAGGAGGCGCGGCGGGAGCGGATCCTGCGGCCGCTGCGCGAGCACTTCCGACCGGAGTTCCTGAACCGGATCGACGAGGTGGTGGTGTTCCGGCAGCTCACCGACGGTCAACTGCGGCAGATCACCGACCTGTTGCTGGAGGGCACCCGCCGGCTGGCGCGGGCGCAGGGCGTCACGGTGGAGTTCGCCGCGGGGGCCGTCGACTGGCTCGCCGAGCGCGGCTATCAGCCCGAGTACGGGGCACGTCCGCTGCGGCGCACCATCCAGCGCGAGGTCGACAACCAGCTCTCGCGGCTGCTGCTCGACGGCCGGGTCGGCCAGGGCGACCGGGTGCGGGTGGAGATCGAGGACGGGCGGCTCGCGTTCCGCACCCCGCCGCCCGTCCCGGCCGCCGAGCTGTGACCCCTACCGCGTGGGGCGCACCACCTGCGCCGATCCGCCGCCGCGCCGCACGGTCTCGGCGGCGGCCAGCCATCTGCCGTCGGGCAGCCGCTGCACGGCCGTCGCCGCGCCGATCTCGGGGTTGAGCTTGAAGGAGTGGCCGATGGCCTCGAGCCGGGCCCGCACCCCGCCCGGGGAGGTGTCGTCGAAGAGGGCCGGCTCCAGCTCCGTCTGGGCGGCGTTGCGCTGGCTGGCGCGCGGCGCCGCGATCGCGTCGACGAGCGGCAGCCGCCGGTCGAGGAACTCGGTGAGGGTCTGCAGCACGGTGGTGATGATGGTCGCGCCGCCGGGCGACCCCAGTGCCACGACGGGCCGGGAGTGCTTGTCCAGGACGATCGTCGGCGAGATCGACGAACGCGGCCGCTTGCCGGGGCCGGGCAGGTTCGGGTCGTGCACGGCCGGGTTGGCCGGGGCGAAGGAGAAGTCGGTCAGCTCGTTGTTGAGGAGGAAGCCGCGGCCGGGGACGGTGATGCCGCTGCCGCCGGTCTGCTCGATGGTGAGCGTGTAGGAGACGACGTTGCCCCACCTGTCGGCGACGGTGAGGTGGGTGGTGTTCTCGCCCTCGTACGTCGTCAGGGCGGCCGTGCCGCCGGTGGGGCAGGCGGCCGGACGGCGCGGGTCCCCGGGCGCGAGGGGGCTGGTGAGGACGGCGTCGTCCTTGATGAGGCAGCCGCGCGAGTCGGCGTACCGCTGCGACAGCAGCTGTTTCGTCGGGACGTCCTCGAAGGCGGGGTCGCCGACCCAGCGCCCGCGGTCCGCGAAGGCGATCCTGCTGGCCTCGATGTAGCGGTGCAGGTACTGCGCCTCGCTCGCCTTCGACAGGTTGGTCCGCTCGAGGATGTTGAGGGCCTCGCCGACGGTCGTGCCGCCCGAGGAGGAGGGGGCGATGGAGTAGACGCCGAGGCCGCGGTACGACGTCCTGGTGGGCGCCTGCAGCTTGGCCCGGTAGGCCGTGAGGTCCTTGACGGACAGGTCGCCCGGCCGTGCGTTCCAGCCGGAGGCCGGGTCCACGGGCGGGTGGTTCACCGTGGCGACGATGTCCTTTCCGAGGTCGCCGCGGTAGATCGCGTCGACGCCCTTCCTGCCCAACTCCTGGTAGGTGCGCGCGAGATCGGGGTTCTTGAACGTGGAGCCGACGACCGGCAGCCGTCCGCCGGGCAGGAACAGCTCCGCGGTGTCCGGGAAGTAGCGAAAGCGCGTCTCGTTGGCCGCGGTCTGGGAGCGGAAGGTGTCGTCGACGGTGAAGCCGTCGCGGGCCAGTCGCTCGGCGGGCTCGAGGACCGTGCCGAGCCGTTCGCTGCCCCAGCGGGACAGGGCCGTCGCCCAGGTGGCGGGCGTGCCCGGCGTGCCGACGCCGAGGCCGCTGGTGACGGCGTCGGCGAAGGCGAGCGGCTTGCCGTTCTCCAGGAAGAGGCCGGAGTCCGCGGTCAGCGGAGCCGTCTCGCGGCCGTCGATGGTGTGCACGGCACGGGACTTGGCGTCGTAGTAGACGAAGTAGCCGCCTCCGCCGACACCGGAGGAGTAGGGCTCGGTGACGCCGAGGGCGGCGGCGGTGGCGACGGCCGCGTCGACGGCGTTGCCGCCCTTGCGCAGCACCTCGATGCCGGCCGCCGAGGCGTCCGCGTCGACGCTGGCGACGGCTCCGCCGTAGCCGACGGCGACCGGGACCTTGG
The DNA here is from genome assembly GCF_040299045.1 of Streptomyces sp. NPDC001027. Classification (NCBI taxonomy): domain Bacteria; kingdom Bacillati; phylum Actinomycetota; class Actinomycetes; order Kitasatosporales; family Streptomycetaceae; genus Streptomyces; species Streptomyces sp. NPDC001027. The sequence continues at coordinate 48,861 of NZ_JBEPBI010000026.1, read as the reverse complement.
CGACAGGGGCTCTTTGGGGGGCGGGTGGCGCGGCGGCCCCCACCGTGACCACGGCGGCCGAGACCGCCAGGACCGACAGTTTCCGCGCGACAGGGCGACGCATCCGTACCTCCAGTGCGGGACCGTCCGCGCAGCGTAACCACAATTCGCGGGGCTCGACAGACGCCTTCCGGGCACTGTCATACGACTGCCGCACCTCGAACACGGGTACGTCTCAAGCGTGCTCGACCGCTAGCATGCGCGCCCATGAACGACGACGTGCGCAATATCGTCCTCGGCGTCATCGCGGCCGGCGTCAGCGCCGCGCTCGGCTGGGTCGCCCGGACCTTTCTGTGGCGCCGCAGACTGCGGCGCAAGCAGGCGTTCTTCGGGCTGCCGGAGAACTCGGAGTGCCTGCTCGTCGTCAACCGCGACGCGGGCAGCGCCGACCTCGCGGTGCACCGGTACGACGTGTTCGCGCTCCTGGAGCTCGCCGCGCTGATCAAGGACTGCGGCGCGGGCGCCGAGGTGGTCACACAGGACGCGGCGCGGCAGGGTTTCGGGGAGCGAACGGAGTTCTGCGTCGGCGGTCCGGGCTCGAACCGGCGCATGGCGGCCCATGTCCAGGCCCTGCTGCCGGGGGTGCGGGTCAACACCGACCGGGAACCGGGGCCGGACCGGCTGGCGTTCCGGATCGGCGGCGAGGAGTACCGGATGGAGTCGGGGGTCGTCGAGTACGTCCTGCTGGCGCGGCTGACCGCGGGCCGGCGGCGCGGGGCCCGGCCGGTGTTCCTGTTCTGCGGCCAACGGGCCATCAACAACCAGGCCGCCACCCGCTATCTCGTCCGCCATCACGAGCGGCTGGCGCGCAAGTACGGGGACGGCTCCTTCGTCCTGCTGCTGAAGGTCGTCAACTCCCATGCGTACGGGCCGGACGTGGTCGAGCTGGTGGCGGACGTGACGCGGCAGGCGCAGGCTCCCCTGCCGGAGCCGACAATCGTTACTGGCACGTAACTTACCGGCGGGTTACCTCCGGTACGAGATGCGGTTACCGTCGGGTCACTTTGCAGTGCGGCATGTTGAGGAGTGAGCCGTGGGACAGCACCGCAGGGCTCTGCGCACGACCGCCGTGGGCGCCGTCTCCCTGTCGCTGACGGCCGGCGCCGTCCTCGCCCTCGCCCCCGCGGCGCAGGCCGCCGGCAGCACCGTGCGCTACGTCGACATCGGCGGGGACGGCGCGACCGTGCTCAAGGCGAACGTCGTCACCCCCGCCGGCGCGGACGGCACGCGCCGCTACCCGCTGATCGTGCTCCCGACGAGCTGGGGCTTCCCGCAGGTCGAGTACCTGGCCCAGGCGCACAGACTCGCCGACTCCGGTTACGTCGTGCTCGGTTACAACGTGCGGGGCTTCTGGCAGTCCGGCGGGGAGATCGACGTGGCGGGCCCGCGCGACGTCGCCGACGCCCGCGACGTCATCGACTGGGCACTCGCCAACACCCCGGCCGACCCTGCGCACATCGGCATGGCGGGCGTCTCCTACGGCGCCGGGATCAGCGTCCTGGCCGCCGCCCACGACCCCCGCGTCAGGGCCGTCGCCTCGCTCAGCGGCTGGGGCGACCTGATCGACTCGATCTACTCCGGCCGCACCCAGCACCTCCAGGCCGCCGCCGTGCTGGACACCGTGGGCACGGTCACCGGCCGGCAGAGCGCCGAGTCGCGGGAGGTCTTCTCGGCCTTCTACGCCGGCGACCTGTCGAAGGAGAAGGACCTGGTCGCCTGGGGGAAGAAACGTTCCCCCTCGACCTACGTCGACCAGCTCAACCGCAACGGCGCCGCGGTGATGCTCGCCGGCTCCTGGGGCGACACCGTCTTCCCTCCCAACCAGTCCGCCGCCCTGTACGAGCGGCTGACCGGCCCCAAGCGGATGGAGTTGCGCCCCGGCGACCACGCCACCGCCGAACTGACCGGCCTGTTCGGACTGCCCAACGACGTGTGGACGGACACCCGGCGCTGGTTCGACCACTACCTCCGGGACACGGACAACGGCATCGACCGGGAACAGCCCGTGCGCCTCAAGTCCCGTACCGGGGGCGGCTACGAGGGCTATCCGGACTGGAAGTCGGTGAACGCGACGCGCAGGAAGATCGCCCTGGCCGGCTCCACCACGATCCACGCCAACGTGGACTCCGGCGCGGACGGCGGGATCGTCTTCCTCTCCAGCATCCTCGACCAGGTCGCGCAACTGCCCCCGGTCGCCCCGATCCCCCTGCTCCCCCGCCGCTGGGCCGCCGTGTGGCAGTCGGAGAAGTACGCCACGGCCCAGCGGGTGCGCGGCACGGCCCTGCTGCACACCACGGTGACCCCGACCGCGCAGAGCGGCACCCTCGTCGCCTACCTGTACGACGTGGGACCGCTCGGCCTCGGCAAGCTGGTCGGCAACGCGCCGTACACCTTCCACGGGCGCACGCCCGGCGAGCCGTTCGGCCTCGACCTGGAGCTGGGCTCCACGGCCTACGACGTCCCGGCAGGACACCGGCTCGCCCTGGTCGTCGACACCGTCGACCCGCTCTACATGGAGCACAACCCGTCCGGCGCGCGGCTGACCTTCTCCTCGCCGGCGAACGACCCGTCGTACGTGTCGGTCCCGCTGCGCGAGCAGTGATCTCCGGCCGCTGCCGGGGCGGGTGCGGTCGGTGGCCGCCGCCGCACGGACTCAGTGCTTGAGGATCTTGGAGAGGAAGTCCTTGGCGCGGTCGCTGCGCGGGGCGGTGAAGAACTCCTCCGGAGTGCGGTCCTCCACGATGCGGCCGTCCGCCATGAAGACCACGCGGTTGGCGGCCGAGCGCGCGAAGCCCATCTCGTGGGTGACGACGATCATGGTCATGCCCTCGCGCGCCAGCTGCTGCATCACCTCGAGGACCTCGTTGATCATCTCGGGGTCGAGGGCGGAGGTCGGCTCGTCGAACAGAAGCGCCTTGGGGTCCATGGCGAGGGCGCGGGCGATGGCCACGCGCTGCTGCTGGCCGCCGGAGAGCTGCGCCGGGAACTTGTCGGCCTGGTCGGCGAGGCCCACGCGTTCCAGCAGTTCGCGCGAGCGCCGGTCGGCGTCGTCCTTCTTGCGCCGGCGGACCTTCACCTGCCCCAGCGAGATGTTCTGCAGGACCGTCTTGTGGGCGAAGAGGTTGAACGACTGGAAGACCATGCCGACCTCGGAACGCAGGCGGGCCAGCCCCTTGCCCTCCTCCGGCAGCGGCTGACCGTCCAGTGTGATCGAGCCCGACCGGATGGGCTCCAGCCGGTTGATCGCGCGGCACAGCGTCGACTTCCCCGACCCCGAAGGGCCGATCACCACGACCACCTCCCCCCTGCCGACCGTGAGGTTGACGTCCTGCAGGACATGCAGCTCCCCGAAGTACTTGTTGACGTCACGCAGCTCGATCAACGGATCGACGGCCATGCGCAGCCCTACTCACTCTCAGCTGTGTCGTGGTCGCCGCAAACTATCCACGAAAGAGCGGGGGGAAGAAGCGACACGCACCCCGCGGCCATTAGCCGTATTTACATCGCCCGCCGCCCCCTGCGCCACTCGCCGCGGCGCTCTGCCTCCTCGGCCCGCGCACCGGCCGCCGGCGCCCGGGCCCACTGCGGCGGCGCCGGCTCGGGCGGCCCGCCCCGCGGTGCGCGGTCAGTTCTCGGCCACCTCGCCGTACAGCTGGGACAGCTCGGGCGTCCCGCTCACGGCCCAGTCGCGCCCGGCCGCGACCACGTCGACCTCCCGGCCCGACGACAGCCGCACGACCACCTCGCCGCCGGGCCGGATCGCCCAGGCCGCGCCGGGCACGGACCGCACGACGACCGTCCCCAGGTAGAGCCCCGCGTCATGCCCGAACCAGGGCAGGTTCTCCTCGTCGTCGCGCCAGCGGGGCGCCAGCTGGTCGAGCGCCTCCAGCGAGCCCGCCGTGTCGTCCAGCCCGATCCCCTGACGGGCCGCGTGCGAGCGCAGCAGCTCGCACTCGGCGAGGAGTTCGGCGATCCCTTCGGGGTCCTCGGCCAGGACCGCCGCACGGTACTTCTTGCTCCTGTTGCCCAGGAAAGGGATGTTCATAGACCCAGCGTGACATTCGCACCGGCATGCACACCACAGGGCGCGCTGGCCCGCGCGCGCCGGCGGCGGACGGGCCTACACCTCGAGGTCGACCACGACCGGCGCGTGGTCCGAGGCGCCCTTGCCCTTGCGCTCCTCGCGGTCGACGTAGGAGTCCTGGACCGCCTTGGCGAACGGCTCGTTGCCGTACACCAGGTCGATGCGCATGCCGCGGTTCTTGGGGAAGGCGAGCTGACGGTAGTCCCAGTACGTGAACGGGTGGTCGTACTTCAGGGGGCGCGGGACGACGTCCGACAGACCCGCCTCGCGCAGGGACGCCAGGGCGGCCCGCTCGGCCGGGGTGACATGGGTGAGGCCCTCGAAGGCGGCCCGGTCGTACACGTCGTCGTCGGTCGGCGCCACGTTGTAGTCGCCCATCACCGCGAAGGGCCTGCCGCCCGCCGCGTCCCCGGCTACGGCCGCCTTGAGGGCTTCGAACCACTGGAGCTTGTAGGCGTAGTGCGGGTGGTCGACCTCGCGGCCGTTGGGCACGTAGACCGACCACACGCGGACCGGACCGCAGGTCGCCGAGATCGCGCGCGGCTCCGGCGCGCCGTCGTAGCCGGGATCGCCGGGCAGGCCCTTGACGACGTCCGCCAGGCCGACGCGGGAGAGCACCGCCACGCCGTTCCACCGGCCGGTGGCGTGGACCGCCGCCTCGTAGCCCAGTTCGCGCAGCTGCTCGAACGGGAACTGCTCCTCGGCGACCTTGGCCTCCTGGAGGCACAGCACGTCGGCGCCGCTGCTCTCCAGCCAGGCCAGGAGCCTCGGCAGGCGGGCGGTGATCGAGTTCACGTTCCAGGTCGCGATACGCATGTCCCACAACCTACCGGGCGCCACTGACACTCACAGTGCCGTGCTCTCCCCGGGCGCCAGCCTCAGGTGTTCCGCGCCCGCGAGGCTGCCGATCTGCCGGTCGTAGATCGGCCGGGCCAGGTCGGTCAGGAGCGCGTCGTGGACGTCGTAGGCGCGCTGCGGGCGCACCTCGCGGACGTAGTCGATGACCTCGGAGATCTTGCTCCAGGGAGCCATCACGGGAAGCATCAGCGTCTGCACGGGGCAGTCGGGGACGGTCAGGGCGTCGCCGGGGTGGAAGACGCGACCGGCGTCGATCAGATAGCCGACGTTGGTGATGCGCGGGATGTCCGGGTGGATGACGGCGTGCAGTTCGCCGTGCACCTGGACGTCGAAGCCCGCCGCGGTGAACGCGTCGCCGTGGCCGACGGTGTGGACGCGGCCCGGGAAGGCCGCGGAGATCCTCTCGGCCACCGACCTCAGGGTCCAGATCTCGGCCGCCGGGTCGGCCTCCAGCGCGGTGCGCAGCCGTCCCTCGTCGAAGTGGTCGGGGTGCTCGTGCGTGACGAGGATCGCGTCCGCGCCGAGTGCGGCGTCCGCCTCGCTGAACCCGCCCGGGTCGACGACGAGCGTGCGCCCGTCCTTCTCCAGGCGCACGCACGCGTGCGACATCTTCGTGAGCTTCAGTGCCGTCATGCGTCCCATCCTGCCCCCACGCCGTCCGCCCGGCTCACTCGCCGGGGGTGGTCTCCTCGCGGACGACCTGCTGCGCGACCCTGAACGCGCCGCTCGCCGCCGGCAGACCGCAGTAGACGGCCGCCTGCAGCAGCACCTCGCCGATCTCGTCCGGGGTGAGGCCGTTGCGCAGCGCGGCCCGGGTGTGCACGGCGAGCTCCTCGAGGTGACCGCCGGCGACCAGCGCGGTGAGCGTGACGCAGGAGCGGGTGCGCCGGTCGAGGCCGGGACGGTCCCAGACCTCGCCCCAGGCGTAGCGGGTGACGAACTCCTGGAAGTCCGCAGCGAATTCGTCGGCCTGCGCCAGCGTGCGGTCCACATGGGCGTCGCCGAGGACCTCGCGGCGCGCCTTGAGTCCGGCGTCGTACGGGTCGGGCCGGCCCATGACCTGCGGCGGCTGCGGCACCGGGGCGGCCGCGATCTCCGCGACGGCCACCGGCTGCTGCGACTGCAGGGGCTGCGGCGGCATGGTCGGCATCGCCCGGACCGGGATGCCCGGGACCGCCGTCTGCCCGGTGACCGAGTCGTAGGCGGGCTGCCAGGCGGTGGCGAAGTGGTGGACCAGCAGGTCGGTGACGGCGGCCGGCTGCTCCACCGGGACGAGGTGGGAGGCGCCCGGTACGACCGCGAGCCGGGCGTCCGGGATGCCGGCGACCAGGGTGCGGGCCTCGGCGGGGCCGCTGACCTGGTCGTCCGAGCCGGCGAGGACCAGCGTCGGGACGCCGACGAGGCCGATCTCGGCCCGCACGTCGAACGCGGCGAGCGCTTCGCAGGCGGCTATGTAGCAACCGGGGTCGGTGGTGCGCACCATCTGCACGGCCCACTCGGTGATGGCCGGCTGCGAGGCCGCGAATCCGCCGGTGAACCAGCGGTCGGGCGAGGTGCGGGCGATGGGGTCGAGGCCGTTGGTGCGCACGATCACGCCGCGCTGGCGGAATTCGTCGGCCGTGCCGAACCGGGGCGACGCCGCGATCAGCGCGAGCGAGGCGACGCGCTCGGGGTGGCGCAGCGCCAGCTCCAGGCCCACCGCGCCGCCGAAGGCGCAGCCCGCGTAGCCGAAGCGCTGCACGCCGAGCCCGTCCAGTGTGGCGAGCAGCCGTTCGGCGAGGTCCGAGACCGAGCCCGCCGGGTGGGCGGGGGCGCCGCCGTGGCCCGGCAGATCGAAGCGGAACACCCGCCACTGCTGGGCCAGCTCGGGAACCTGGCGGTCCCACATGTGCCAGGTGGTGCCCAGTGAGGGTCCCAAGATCAGGACGGGAGCCTCTTCTGGCCCGTCAAAGCGGTATTGCAGGGTGTTCGACGGTGTCTCACTCACGCCTCAGACCCTCTCACGTATCACGGACGCCCCTATAACGCGGGGGTGTGGGCAGCCAGTCTGACCAGGTTGAATACCTCGCGCGCTGCGTATCGCTTGAGGCATCGGATGATCTCACGTCGAGTTTTGCCCTCCTGGGTGCGGCGTTCGTAGTACGCCTGGGTGCGCGGGTCGTGGCGCAGGCGGGTGAAGACGATGCGGTGCAGGGCCGCGTTCGCCTGCCGGTCGCCGCCGTGGTTGAGCCGGCGCGTGCGCCGACGGCCAGAGGAGTACTCGATGGGGCTGACTCCGCAAAGGGCAGCAAAGGACGCCTCGGTGTTCAGCCGCTCGGGATTGTCCCCCATGGTGATCAGCAAGGTGACGGCGCTGTCCGGGCCGATGCCCACCGGTGTGAGCAGCTGCGGGGCGTGGCGTTCGACGAGCCGGGTCAGGCGCCGATTCAGCTCATCGATCTGCCCGGTGAGTTGCTCAATGCGCTGGGCCAGCAGGCTCAGGGTGATGCGGGTGGCCTGCGTCACGGCATCCTCGCCCTCGCCGTCTTCGCCGTCGAGCGGGCTGAGGCACGCGCAGGTGCGGAACAGTTCGCGGTTGCCCAGGGCGGACAGCCGCTCCCGAAAAGCGGGTTCCGCTACGACCAGGACGGCCTTGAGCTGGTTGATCGCCTGGGTGCGGGCCTTGACCGCGGAGTCCTTGGCGATTTTGAACATCCGGGCGCTCTGCACCGGACCGTCGCCGGTTTTGGCCCGCGCTCGGGCGCGACCACTGAGCACGGCCCGCGCAGCAGCCTGCGCATCGAGCGGGTCCGACTTCCCGAGCAGACGGCGGGCCGAGCGGTCGGGCCGGTTCACCTCGAACACCTGAACTTGCTGCGCCAGCAGGTAGCGGGACAGGCCCGCGCCGAAGGTGCCGGTGCCCTCCACACCGGCCCGGCGCACCGTACCCCGCTTGCGTGCCCACACGAGCAGCTGCCGGTAGCCGACCGCCGTCGCCGGAAAGGACTCGGTCCCCAAGATCTTCCCGAGCGGGGAGACCACGGCGGCGACATGCACCTCGCCGTGCGTGTCCACGCCCAGAACGACCTCCCGACGAACGGGAGGATCCGTGCTGGAGGAGGAGGTGCTGCGCTCTCTGGCCGTCATGGGTGGTTCGCCTCCCGCGTGGTGACGTGCTGGGTGGATGGCACCGGCCTGGTCGGGCGGTCTGAACCGTGATGACGCCTGATTGTCGGCAAGGCCCCTATTGGGACACGCCCTGTGGCTCGGTACCAGCAGGTGCCATCCCGCAACGACAGTCGACAAGCCCGTGACAGGACACTTCGGCCATAGATCTCATGGGTCAGACACCCGTCCGGGACGGCACTGCGCAACCGTCCCACTGGTCCCGGCACAACGCCCTGACCCGATCACAGCCGCATGGCTTCGTCCGAATCGGTGCGCACCTGGCCTGGGCATGTGGACAATGAGTTGACTCTTCGTCCACTCGTGACCGGAATTGACGGGCAGCCATGTGGGCCAAGCGGGGGTCTCCCGCACCGGGTAGGAGAAGATGTTCGGCCGCAGCAAGGACACCGGAGCCCCGCTCGACGGTGCCGAGGAGGCCGGCATCCCCAACTACGCCAAGGATCCGCACGGCCACGCGATCCCCCTCGACGCCCACATCCGCCTCGCCAACCCACGGACCGCCGCCACGGACGACTCCCGCATCCTGCGCCGCGGCTACAACTACGACCGCGGAATCGACGACGTCGACAACCTCGACATGGGCCTGGTCTTCTGCTCCTACCAGCAGGACGTCAAGCGCCAGTTCGAGGCGACCCAGACCCGCCTGATCGACGAGCCCCTCGTCGACTGCATCTCACCCACCTGCGGCGGCTACTTCTTCGCCCTGCCCGGAGTCCGCGACGCCGAGGGCTGGTACGGCCGCGGGTTGTTCGCGACCTGACGCAGTCTCGTCGAGCCCGTCCCCTTTGCCGTGCTGCCCCGGCTTTCGAAGGTGTCCGCCGCTCCGCGCCCCGCCGCACAGCGTGGTGACGAGAACGCGCCACTCAGTGGGCGGATGTGGACCGCGCAAACCGGGTGACCCACAGCAGAACCAGCGCGGCGGCCTGGATGCCGGCGACGACGCCGATCAGAAGGGGGACGGAGACGTCGTACAGCACCCCGGCCAAGGCACCGCCCGCCAGCGCGGCCACTCCCATGATCCCGGCGAAGACGCCGTACGCGGTGGCCCGGCGGCCAGGGGGTACGAGGTCGGCGACGGTGGCACGCAGCGTGGACTCCTGAACCCCGACTGCGGCGCCCCACACCAGTGCACCCGCCACGGCGACCCACACCGTGTCGGTGAAGGCCAGGGCCGGAACGGCGGCGGACAGCAGCGGCAGGACGACCAGGACCTGGGCGCCGATCCGGTCGTACAGCCAGCCCGTGGCCAGTGCCGCCATCGCGTCCGCCGCCATGGCCGCCGCGTACAGCACCGGCACCATCGCGGTCGGCATCAAGTGGCGGACGACCAGGTGGTAGGAGAGCACGCCGAAGGTGGCGAAACCGGTCAGGGTCGCTGCGGTGAAGACCGCGTAGGCCCAGAAGGCCCGCGGCAGCCTCCTCCCTCGGGATCCGACAGGGGCCGGCTTCTCGGTAGAGTCCGGCTGCTCGGGCGTCGCCGCGCCGACGGTCGTCTCGTAGCCCACCGGATCGGGAACCCTGGCACGCAACCAGAGAAGCAGCGCGACGGCGGCCACCCCGGGCAGCGCGAGCACCCCGAGCGCCAGGGCGTAGTCGCCGCCGGTGAGGGCGAGGACCCCGGCCACCGTGAGCGGGCCGATGAGCGCACCGACCTGGTCCATCGCCTCGTGCACCGCGAAGCCGCGGCCCCGTCCGGTGGCGGCGGTGGCGTACGAGAGCAGCGTGTCCTTGGCCGGGGAGCGCACCGCCTTGCCGACGCGTTCCGCGATCACCAGGGTGCAGGCCACCCACAGCACGCCGGTCAGACCGAGCACCGGGACGGTGACCGCAGTCAGCACGTATCCAGCGATGGTCCAGGCCCAGAAGCGGCGACTGCGGTCGGCCAGCGGACCCGACGCCAGACGCAGTCCGAGCGCGGCGGCCTCGCCCGCTCCGGTGACCACGCCGACCATGGCCGCGGAGGCGCCCAGGTGGGCGAGCAGCGGACCGGTGACGGAGCGAGCGCCCTCGTAGACGAAGTCCATCAGCAGGCTTACGCCCCCGAACACGACCACGAACCGCCACGCCGAGGGCCCCCGGGCAGGCCCGTCCGGTGTTTCGGGCGTGACGGACGTGGCGCGGGCGGGCTTCACGAATTCCTCCTCAGGGCGTCGCGTGCCCGGCAGGCTGAACATCGCCTTCTGAACACCGGACCACCTCCAGGGGGCGCTCTCCTCTTCACCGGACGCATCCGGCAGGCACATCCTCTCTCGACACGCTGGAGCAGTCAGGTGCGGAGACGGGCGCAAGGCGCTCTCTCGCACCCGCCGTACGAGCGTGGCGCCGTTCGCGCTCAGTCGGCCCGTTCGGTGGCCCGGTCGTACTCGCCCGTCTCCGGAGGCAGGGCCGCGGACGGAGCGAGACCGCTGCGCTCCTGAGCGTGGGCGTAACCCGTCAGACCAACCAGTACGGCCAACAGCACGGCCGACGAACCCGCCGTACCGAGGTCCAGACCGCCCTTCGGGACCGGCTTGGTCAGGAAGTCGCCGGCCGTCGCGCCGAGCGGGCGGGTCAGCACGAAGGCGATCCAGAACAGCAGCACGTTCGGCACGACGGGCGCCCTCACCAGGGCCGCCAGCACCAGCAGGACCCCGGTCACCAGCGCCGCCCCGCCGGCGTAGCCGAGGTCCGAGCTGTCGGACAGGAAGTCGCCCATCGAGGTGCCGAGGATGTTGGAGACGAGGATCGCCGACCAGAACAGCGCCTCTCCGCGGAAGCTGACGATGTCACGGATGACGAACGTCATCCCGGTCAGTTTCCAGACGGCGAAGACGACGACCAGGACCGAGATCAGGATCGCCGCGCCCGCCGGGTATCCGAGACCGAGGCCCTGCGGTCCCCGGCCCAACGAAGCGGCGCCGCTCGCGAGGTACTTGGCGCTGGCGTCGCGGTTCATGAAATCGGACATCGTGGTACCGGCCATGCTGGTCGACAGGATGACCGTCCAGTAGAAGAACGGGTTGTAGCGGCGGGAGCGCAACTGGACGACCAGGGTCACCACGAAGAGCAGGAACAGGGCGATCGTGGTGAGGAAGTAGCCGAGCTTCAGGGTCTGGGCGAAGAGGTCGCCGGCCGTCTCGCCCAGGGTCGTCGCCGCGATCTTCATGATCCAGAAGGCGAGGGTGACCTCGGGCAGTTTCTTCATCACCGACCCGGCCGTGGTCGCGGCCCGTTGCTGCCCGGCGGCAACGTCTAAGACGGTGTCCTACGTGGTGATCGCTCGTTGGTCTGTTCATGGGGCGGGGTACGTGGAGTTGGATTGTTCCGGACGGCTTGTGGGAGCTCGCCAGGCCGTTGATTCCGGAGGACCGGGTGCGGCCGCAGGGCGGTGGAACGCCGAACACGCCTGATGAGACGCTGTTCGCGGCGATCGTCTATGTGCTGGTCAGCGGGTGCGCCTGGCGGGCCCTGCCGCCGTGCTTCGGGATATCGAAGTCGACGGCCCATCGCCGATCCCTGATCTGGTCGCGGGCCGGGGTATGGGGCCGGCTGCACGAGGCGGTCCTGCATCGGCTCGACGACGCGGGCCTCGTCGACGTCTCCCGCGTGTCGCTCGATTCCGCCCACGTGCGGGCAAAAAGGGGGCGGACACACAGGTCCGAGCCCCGTGGACCGGGGCAAGCCGGGTTCCAAGATGCACGTCCTGTCGGACGCGAACGGACTGCCCTTGGTCGTCGGCGTCTCCGCCGCCAACGTCCACGACAGCGAAGGGCTGAAGCCCATGGTGGCCGGTCACCAAACGAGACACGACCCCCACAACGGCCGCTGCTTCAAGCCTCAGCGCCTGCATGCGGACAAGGCCTACGACATTTCCCACCTGCGGAAATGGTTACGGGGCAAGCGCATCGGCGTGCGTATCGCCCGCAAGGGCATCGAGTCCAGCGAACGCTTGGGCCGACGAAGGTGGGTGATCGAGCGCACGATCTCGTGGCTGTCCGGCTACCGCAGACTCAGCCCTCGCTATGAACGCGATCCACGCAACTACCTGGCCTTTCTCGGCCTCGCCGCAGCAATGTGCTGCTACAAGCGATTCGTCCGCCTCACCACGTAGGACACCGTCTAAGTCGGTGAGGACTTCGGGATTCTCCATCATCGGACACTCCTGTTCGTGGGGGGGTGTGTGAGGGCACCCGTCTCCGCGAGGGGGACGGGCGCCCTGCGACACACGGTCCGACCGCGCGGGCCGGCCGTGGTGTCCGACCTTGCCGATGATCACCTGAACGCTTCCTGAACGCCTTCCCAGCCGTTCAGGCCGCCTGCCGCGTCACGCGCGCGGGGTCCGCGACGTCCTTGCGGGTCACCGCCAGATGGACGACCAGGCCGAGGATGACGGCCAGGAAGAGCCCGCTTGTGACGACGGTGCCGAACCCGAGGCCGCCGTCGCCGGTCGGCTGGGACAGGTAGTCGCCGATGGAGGCGCCGAGCGGGCGGGTGAGGATGTAGGCGATCCAGAAGCTCCACACCGCGTCCAGACCCAGCGCGAAGTGCGCGATCGCCACGGCGGCGATGGCCAGGGCGAACAGGACAGCCGAGAGCCAGTAGCCGAGGTCCATGCGCTCGGAGACGAGGTCGCCGGCGGCCGTGCCGAGGGCGAAGGTGAACAGCACGGCCAGCCAGTAGTACGCCTCACGGCTGGTGGTGTCGATGCTGTGGATGGAAAGGGTCCGTTCCCGCCGGTACCAGACGGCGAAGACAACCGCGAGGAGGAGGGCGAACGCCGCGGTGCTCGCCTCCAGCGGGACGCCCATGTTGTCAGTGAGGTTGTCGCTGATCAGCGTGCCGACGACGCTGATGAGGGCGACGGCGAGCCAGTACACGCCCGCTCGGTAGGCGGTCGTACGGAACTGGACGACCAGGACGACCGCGAGCAGCGCGCTCATCAGGACCGACACGCCCGTCAGGCCCAGACCGGCCTTGTCGTTGAGCAGGTCGGCAGCGGTCTCGCCGACCGTGGTGCACAGCACCTTGATGATCCAGAAGTAGGCGGTGACCTCGGGGACCTTGTTCCAGCGCAGACGGCGGGAGGGGCGAGCGGAGGCACTCGTGCCCGGTTCGGCCTCGGGAGTCTCGGAGAGTTCGTAGGTCATGGACAGGACGTTGCCAGCGGTTACCTGAACGCATCCTGACTGCCGCGCGGCTTTCCCGGCCCGCCGGGTCCGGCCTGATCACGATGGGGCCATGCACACCCGCGCCGCGTCCTGGCTGCGGCACCGGCTCGGCCGGGTCGCCGCCCGCGTCCTGCGGCTGGAGGCGGGCACCGCTTCGTCGCTGACGCTCGCCTGCGGCATGAACAACAGCAGCGCGAGCGCGGTGCTGATCACCGCGTCCCTGCCCGACAAACCGCACCTGCTGCTGCCGGTCCTCGCCTACGGGCTGCTGCAGAAGACCACCGCGAACCGGATCGTCACCCGGCTGCGACCGGCTCCCACCGCGGCCGGGGCCTGACCGTCCTCAGCCTCCGTCCTCGGAGTCGGGCTCCTCCTGCTCGCCGTCCTGGCCCTGCACGCAGGGGAGGCCGTCTCCCGGGAGACCCAGATGGCCGAGGTCTGGGACGAGAACTGGTTCGGCTCCACCAAGACCCTCGACGTCACCATGGCCGCCTGCGCCGACGCCTCGCGCGGACGGCCGACGCCTCGGTACACCCCGGCAGCCTGCTCCGCATCACCACCCTGCGCGGGCACGGCTACCGCCTGGAACCCTGACAGGCACCACCGCAACGGCCCAATGCCGTGCCTCCTCCCCGACGGCCTGATGCCGACCGGTGGCCCGAAGACCTCCCTGGCCACGGAGCAACTGCGGCAATGTGAAGTCGTCGGTGGACCTCAGCAAGACGTTCACCCATGGCTTCGCCATCCGGGCCAACAAGACCGAGGGCTTCAAGACCACCACGACCGTCGGCCTGCCCGGCCGTGAGCGCGTCCTTTCCGGCCGCCGCTCGCCGGTTCAGTCCACGCTGGGCCGGGCGAGGCCGTGGTCGTAGGCGAAGATCACCGCCTGGATGCGGTCGCGAGCGCCGATCTTGGCCAGGACGCGGCCTACGTGGGTCTTGACGGTGGACTCAGAGAGGACGAACCGGGCGGCGATCTCACCGTTGGTCCAGCCCTTGCCGACGGCGACGAGGATCTCCCGTTCGCGGTCGGTGAGGGAGCCGAGCCTCGGGTCCTCGGTCGCGTCGCCCCGGTGGGCCGGGACGTACTGGGCGAACTCGTCCAGGAGGCGGCGGGTGAGAGCCGGTGCGATCACGGCGTCGCCCGAGGCAACGGCGCGGATCCCGGCGAGAAGCTCCTCGGGACGCGCGTCCTTGAGGAGGAAGCCGCTGGCACCGGCCCGGATCGCGGCGTGGACGTACTCGTCGAGGTCGAACGTCGTGAGCACCAGGACACGTGAGCGGCCGCCAGCGGCGACGATCCGGCGGGTGGCCTCGATGCCGTCCATGCCGGGCATGCGGACGTCCATCAGGACGACATCCGGGCGCAGCTCGGCGGCCTTGCGGACCGCTTCGGCGCCGTGGGCGGCCTCCCCGACGACATCGGTCTCCGGGACCGAGTCCAGGAGCAGGTGAAAGCCGTAGCGCTGCAGCGGCTGGTCGTCCACGATGAGCACCGTGGTCACCGGTCACCGCCCCGGGGCGTGAGGTCAAGGACGGCTTCGACGGTCCATCCCCCGCCGCCGGTCGGCCCCGCGCTGATCGTTCCGCGGTACAGAGCCGCTCTCTCCCGCATGCCCACCAGGCCGTGTCCTTCCTCGTCCGGCGGTCCGGACGGTGTGACCGGGCCGCTGTCCTGGACCCGGATGCTCAGCCGGGAGCCCGTCACGACGACCGCCAAGTGCACCCGGGCGTCGTCGGCGGCGTGCTTCATGGTGTTGGTGAGGGCTTCCTGGACGATGCGGTACACCGTCAGCTGCACGCCGCTGTCCAGTGCCTCGACGTCGCCGGAGGTCCGGTAGAAAACCTCCAGTCCCGCGGCGCGCACCTTGCCGCACAAGGCTTCGATGTCCGCGATGCCGGGCTGCGGGCTGAGCTCGGGTCCGCCCGGTGGGCCGTCCCCGGCCTCGCGCAGGACGCCGAGCACGCGCCGCAGCTCGCCGAGGGCCTGCCGGCCGGTGTCGCCGATGAGCTGCAGGGCTTCCTTGCCCCGTTCGGGGGCGATGTCCGTGGCGTAGGCGCCGGCGTCGGCGAGCGTGATGATCACGGACAGGTTGTGGCCGACGATGTCGTGCATCTCCCGGGCGACCCGGGTGCGTTCGGTGGCTGTGGCCAGCCTGCTGCGCTGGTCGCGCTCTATTTCCAGCCGGGCCGCCCGCTCCCGCAGTCCGGCGAGCTGGGCCCGGCGGATCCGCACCATCATCCCGAGGGCGAGGGCCGCGGTCGCCGTGCTCAGCAGGAAGAACAGTGCGTCCCACACGGACACGGCCGGGGACACGCGGACCGCGACCAGCACCATCGCGCCCGCCATGGCCGCACAGGCCCACGGCAGCTGCCGCAGCCGCCCGTGCAGGGCCATGCTGTACAGGGCGACGAAGAGGGCGATGTCCGCACGCAGCGGCGCGCCCAGGGACCATTGGAGGACGAACACCGCCGTGATGGCAGCGAAGGCAGCCGCCGGTTTGCGTCGCCGCCACAACAGCGGCAGTACCAGGCCGGCTTGCAGTACCAGCATTCCCGCTACGGGCAGCTGGGTGAAGGCGAGCCGGAACCGGCGCGGACCGTCGCCGTCGTCGACACCGCCGTGGATCAGGTCGGGCAGGCAGAACATCAGGAAGACCAGGACGACGACCGCGGTGTCCAGCACCCAGGGATGTTTCCGGTCGGCATGCCGCAACCGCTGGCCGCCCCGGGACAGTCGGGCGACCAGCGGTCCCATCCCGCTGATGTCATCGGTGGTCACGGACGTCACCTGTCCATGGTGCGGGCGTCAGACGTCACTGCGTACGAGCCGGTACGCCGCGCCGCCCAGCGCCAGCGCCGTCCAGCACAGGAACACCAGCAGTCCGGCGCCCGGCGACAGGGTCGTGGAGTCGTGGGTCAGGGCGAACATCGCCTGGCCCGCGTGGGACGGCAGGTAGGGGCTGATGTCGTCCTGCCAGGCGCTCGGCAGCAGTGAGATCAGTCCGGGGATCAGCATCAGGGTCGCCACCAGGACCGAGATCCCGCCGGCCACCGACCGCAGCAGCGCGCCCAGCGCGGCCCCGATCACTCCGACCAGGCCCAGGTAGAGCCCGGCGCCCAGCAGGCTCCGCAGGACGCCGGCCTGCGAGAGGCCCATGGCCGCAGGCGTGCTCGAGACGATGCCGCTGCCGACGAGGAAGGCGACGAACGCGCCGAGCGTCCCCACGGCCAGCGCGACCAGACCGAACACGGCCGCCTTGGACCACAGCACCGGCAGACGGCGCGGTACGGCCGCCAGCGTCGAGCGGATCATCCCGGTGGAATACTCGCCCGCCGTGACCAGCACGCCGAGGACGCCCAGGGCCAGTTGGGCGAAGTTCGTGCCGAAGAGGGACAGGCTGACGGCCGTCGAGGCGGCGAAGTCCGGGTCCATGTGGCTGGAGCCGATCTCGGACTTGTAGCGGCTCGCGGCGATCAGCCCGAAGGCCACCAGGAACAGCAGGCCGAGGCCCAGGGTGATCCAGGTCGAGCGCAGGGACCACAGCTTGGCCCACTCGGAGGCCAGCACGCGCCGTCCGGTCACCCGGCAGGCGGGACGGGCGGGTGCAGTCCTGGGTTCCTCCGCCGTCGCGGTAAGGGTGCTCATGCGGGCCTCCCGAGGGTGTCGATGCCGGTAGTGGAGCCGTGGTACTCCACGGCGTCCCTGGTCAGGTCCATGAAGGCCTCTTCCAGTGACACGGTTCGCGCGCTCAGCTCGAACAGCGCGATGCCGTGTTCGGCGGCCCTGAGTCCGATCTCGCGGGCGGTCAGCCCGGTCACCTGGAGTTCCTCGGAGCCGATCCGGCCGGTGACGTCGACGCCCGGCCCGGCCAGCACATCCCGCAGCCGCGCCGGGTCCTGCGTCACCACCTTGACCGTGTCGCCGCCCGCCTCGCGGATCAGGTCCGCCACGGTCGTGTCGGCCAGCAGCCGCCCTCGCCCCACGACGATCAGGTGGTCCGCGACCAGAGCCATCTCGCTCATCAGGTGCGACGACACGAAGACCGTCCGGCCCTCGTCGGCGAGCCCCTTCAGCAGGTTGCGGATCCAGAGCACGCCCTCCGGGTCCAGCCCGTTGACCGGCTCGTCCAGCATCACCGTCTGCGGGTCGCCCAGCAGCGCCGCCGCGATGCCCAGCCGCTGGCCCATGCCGAGGGAGAAGGCGCCGGCCCGCTTCTTCGCCACACTGCCCAGGCCGGCGAGGTCGATGACCTCGCCGACCCGGCTGCCGGGAATGCCGTGGGTCAGCGCGAGGGCCCGCAGGTGCTGGTAGGCCGAGCGGCCCGGGTGGATCGACTTCGCCTCCAGGAGGGCGCCGACCTCCTGCAGCGGCGCCCGGTGGCGGGCGTAGGGGCGGCCGTTCACGGTGACGGAGCCGCTGGTGGGGGCGTCCAGGCCGACGATCATGCGCATGGTCGTGGACTTGCCCGCGCCGTTGGGCCCCAGGAAGCCCGTCACCGTGCCGGGCTTCACGACGAAGTCCAGCCCGTCGACGGCCGTCTTCTCGCCGTACCTCTTGGTCAACCGCCGTGCGTCGATCATTCGCGTTCTCCCTGTCGGGCTCCGGCGTCCACACCTCCGACGCCACACCCGCAACGCTAAGTGCCAAATCACCCCAATCCGGTGGTACCAGAGGGCTGAACTGCGGCGGGTGCGTAGTACCGCGGTACTACGCTCCTACCTGCGGCGCTTGCCGTGCACGTCGGCGCCGCTGTGGTGGCAGCGGACGTCCGGCCGCTGCGACGGGCACCCGCCCGCGGCGCCCGCCGCCCCGGCATGCGCCCTGCACTGGCCCGTTCCGTGCTCTCGACCAGGCTCCAGCTGTCCGACGCGGCGTTGGCTCTTTCGGATCTTCCCCCGGAGGGTTCTCGGCGCCCGATAGAGTGCGCGCCGTGGGCATACCCGGTTGGTTCCACTGGATCTTTCTCGTTGTGTTCTTCTGGCAGGTCATCGCGCTCTTCCCCGTCATCCATCGACTGCGGGAAGCCAATTCCGCGCTGCGTTGCAAGGCGCGTCTTGACCTGCTGGAGACCGTCGGCTCCCTGCTGCTCTTCGGCGGCATGCTGCTGAGTTTCCTGGTAGGGGAATCCTGGATCTGGCTCGGCCTCGCAGGCTTCCCGCTCCTGACCGCTGTCTACGCCGTGAAGGGTGTCCACTGGCTCCGCGCCCGCCGCCACCCACGGTCTGATCCAAACGGCGGGGTCTAGATCACGCCGCGGATCCTTTTCGGCGCCCGACCCGGATCACAGGACGGAGCGGCGGACCAGCAGCGCCAGTACCAACAGGCCGGGGAACAGCGGCAGCCAGGCCGTCAGCAGCCGGTAGCCGAAGACCGCCGACAGGGCCGCGGCTCCCGGCACCCCGGTCGCGGTGAGCGTCAGCACGAGCGCGGCGTCCAGCGAGCCCAGACCGCCCGGAGTGGGCAGCAGTACGGCGGCGCCGCCGGCAACGACGTACGCCAGCAGGACGTGAGCGGCGGGCACGGGCACGTCCAGTGCCCGGACCACGGCGATCAGGACGGCGGCGTGCAGCAGGGTGAAGCCCAGCGAGCCGCCCCACAACGCGCATGCCCTGGCCCGCCGGGCGTGCACCGCCCGCACGTCGGACAGGACCCGGCCGACCGCGCGCCCCACACCGCGACGCGCCGTCCGGCTCAGTGCCACGGCTGCGGTGACCACGGCGACGCAGCCGACCACCGAGAGCGTGACGCAGGCGCGCGGGATGGTCGGCGCAAGCCGCGGGGTGCGGGGCGAGGCGAGGAGCAGTACGACGGCCAGCGCGAAGCGGACCAGCCCGCCGACGGCTGCCTTGACCGCGAGCGCGGTCGCCGAGCGGGCGGTGGGCAGGCCGCAGCGGGTGAGGAACCGCAGGTTGACCGCGGTCGCGCCGACCCCGGCAGGCAGCACGTGGTTGGCCGCGCACGCCGCGAACTGTGCCGCCAACAGCCGCCCGGCGGGCAGCCGTTCGGCCACCGCTCCCTGCTGGGCGACGGCCGCGCACACCCAGGTCGCCAGAGCGGCCGCACAGGCCGCCAGCAGCCAGCCTCGATCGGCGACGGCAAGGCGGTCGGCACCAGCGTCCACCGTCTGCCGGTGCGCGGCGAGCACCCAGCCGGCCGCCACCGCCACGGCTGCGGTGACGGCGAGCTGCCACGGCCGGCCGAGGCCGCGGGACAGCGGAACGCCGGTGGCGCTCACGGCCGCCCGCCCGCCGTCACCGCGGGCGAGACGTACACGCGCACGCCGGCCACCTGGTGCGGGGTCCAGGACCGGGCGCAGCCAGGCAGACGGCGGGCGGTCCGGATGCCGGCCGAGGTGCTGTCGGCGTCGTGGCCGATGGTCGCGGCGGAGGAACAGCCCCCGCAGTAGGCGATCGGGACGTCGTTCGCTCCCGTGACCCGACAGGGCGGGACGACGCCCAGCCGGTGCAGCCCGGCGAAGACGGAGGCCCACTCGCGGCGGGCCGCCTTGGTACGGCGCACGGTGTCCTCCAGCACCACGAGCTGCGCAGCCAGACGCCCGGCCAGAGCGAGCGCCGGCCGCGTCACGGCAAGCGGCCGGCGGATCCGTCCGGGCGCCCGCACGAAGCGCACCAGGAGATCGGCGACGGGAACGGTCGGCAATGCATAGGCGGGCAGCAGGAAGGGCGGCGGCGCACAGCCACCGGCGGCCTGCTCCGGTTGTGGGAGCCGGTCCCCGACTGAGGCTGACACGCAGCGGGCAGGTTGAGCTTCAGCGCAGTGGGCCGACGAGGCCGAACCGGTCAAGGAGCCTCCTCGCCCTGGGCGACCTCGACCTCGTGGTGGAAGTCGACGACGCCTGCCGCTCCTGCGGCGACGGACAGGACCGTGCAGGCCACCAGGAGGAACGCGGTACGGCGGGTGGTGCGCGGGTGCGTCCGGGCGGGTGCGAGAAGCGCGGCGACGCGTTGCGGCACCGGTCCGGTCGTCGCCGCCGGTGCGAAGTCCGGGCGGGTGGAGGGGGAGGCGTTTCCGGCGAGGGCGGCGCGGGCGATGGCCGTGGCGATCAGGCGCCGGTCCCCGGTGACCTCGGCGGCGGCCTCGTCGGCAGCCCGCTCGGCGGCGAACCGGATGGTGGCGCGGGTGGCGCGCAGGGCGGGGTGGCAGTGGGCGGCGAGTTCGGCGGCGGCCAGGAAGTAGTGGTGGCCGGCCCGGTTGTGGGCGCGCTCGTGGGCGAAGAGGGCCTCACGCTCGGCAGGTCCCAGACTGCGCAGCATGGCGGTGGTGACGACGATGCGGTGGGGCCGCCCGGGCAGAGCGTACGCGTCCGGATCGGGCGATTCGATCACGCACAGGTCACCTGCGGCGGGGCGGCGGCCGGCCTGTGTGCGGGCGGTGCGGAAGGCGCGGGTCTGCCGGAGGGCCGAGCGCGCGAGGGTCCAGACGCTGAGGGTGAGCACCCCGGTGGCCGCCATGGCGGCGGGGACGACGAGGTAGTCCGAGGAGGTCCGCAGGGGGTGGACGAGCTCGCCGAGGGCGGCGAAGGCGGGGAGTGTGAGCAGTCCGGTCAGGACGAGGGCCCCCAGGGCGGCGACGCAGGTTCCCGCCAGCGCCAGGGCCGAGGCGGTGAGGACCCACAGCGCGGTGGCGGGGGCCAGGCGGTCGAGGGTTCGGCGGGCCAGCGTCGGCGCGAGGAAGGGCAGGATCAGCGGGAGGAGCAGCAGGGCGGTCATCGCTCGTCACCCTCCAGGAGCCGGCGCAGGTGCTCCTCGTCGCCGGGACTGAGCTGGGCCACGAAGCGGGCCAGGACCGTCTCCCGGTCGGTGTCCCGGTCGAGTTCGGTGTGCATGCGCCGGGCGGTCAGGCCGGGCGCGTCCTGGACGGGGAAGTAGGCGTAGCCGCGGCCCTCCCGCTCCCGGTCGACGACGCCCTTCTCGTGCAGACGGGTGAGTATCGTCGTCACCGTCGTCCGGGCCAGGCCGGAGCCGAGCTCGGCCTGCACCCGCCCTGGCGTGAGCGGGGCCCCGGCGGCCCAGAGCGCGGCCATGACGGCGGCTTCGAGCTCGCCGGCCGGCCGCCTCTCGTCCCTCGCGTCCTTCATGGGAACGTTCCTCACTCCACCATCGTCTACAGTTCAGTAGACCGTCTACAGGATTGTAGTCAGTAACCGGATGCCACCGCGCCACCGTTCCGCCGCATCCGGCAGTCCGGAAGAACGATGAAGGAGCTCCCGACGATGACCACAGCCATGCATCTATCGTCGCAGCTCGCCGTCAATGTGCTGGACGCGCGGTCGCTGCTGTCCGCGTTCGGCGTGCTGGGCGTGGGCGTGGTGCTGTTCGCCGAGACCGGGCTGCTGATCGGTTTCTTCCTCCCGGGCGACTCGCTGCTGTTCACAGCCGGTCTGCTGTGCACCGGCACCGCCGAGAGCGGCCTGAAGCTCTCACTCGCCCCACTCCTGGTCGCCGCGGCGGTCGGAGCGCTGGCCGGCTCACAGTGCGGATACCTCCTGGGCCGTCGAGCGGGCGGCACCCTGCTCTCCCGCAGCCGCTCGGCCCGCCTGCACGAGGGCGCGAAACGCGCGAAGGAGCTGCTGGAACGCTATGGATACGCGAAGGCGATCGTCCTGGCCCGCTTCGTTCCGGTGGTGCGCACGGTCCTGAACCCGATGGCCGGCGCCCTGCGGGTGCCGGTGCGCACGTTCACGGTGTGGCAGGTGTCGGGCGGACTGGTGTGGAGCCTCGGCCTCACACTGGCGGGATACGCGCTGGGCTCCTCCGTGCCGAACGTGGACCGCTATCTGCTGCCGATCGTCGCGGTGATCGTGGCCCTGTCGCTGATTCCGGTCGCCTCCGAGGTGCACCGCTCACGCCGGGACGCGAAGGCGAAGGCGCAGGGGGCACGCGGATGATTCTCACCCTCGACGGCTCATCGGTCGACGGCTCCGCCTACACCGACGTGGTGAACATCGCTCAGCGTGCTCCGGTGTGGCTGGACGACGCGGTGTCGGCGTGGTCGACGTACGGGCTCGCCCTGTTCGCGGTGCTCATGGCGGTCGGCTGGTGGCGCGCCCGGCGTGTGGACGCCGCCGCGTCGGTGACGGCGCTCGCCGTGCCGTTCGTCGTGGTCGCGGCCTTCGGGATGGACGCGGCACTGAAGCTGCTGGTGCGGGAGGACCGTCCTTGCCAGAGTCTGCGGGTGACCACGCTGGAGGCGTGTCCGGCGCCCGGCGACTGGTCCTTTCCCAGCAACCATGCGGCCATCGCCGCCGCGGCCGCCGTCGCCCTGCTGTTCGTCTCCCGCAGACTCGGCGCCCTCGCCTCTGTAGCTGCCTGTGCGATGGCCGTCTCGCGTGTCTGGGTGGGGGCGCATTACCCGCACGACGTGCTGGCAGGGATCGTGGTGGGCGCTCTCGTCTCCCTGCTCGTCATGTCGGCACTGCGCAGCCGTGCGGAGATCGCAGCCCTGCGGCTCGCGGCCGGCCGTCTGCGTCCGCTGCTGGTGGTGTCGTGAAGCGCGGCGAGGTGGCCGAACTGGCCGGCAGCTGCGGCCTCGGCGCGTGGACGGCGTTCGGCGTGCTCACCATGGTCGTGGTGGGTCACGACGGCCTGCCGCTGTTCGCGGACGCCGACCTCGTCTCCTGGTCCGTCGCCCACCGGCCCGACGTGGCGGTGGCGCTCGCCCGCGGGCTGACCGCCACCGGGACCGGTGTCGTCCCGTACGCGCTGGCGGCGCTGGCCGGCATCCTCGCGGGGCGCACCCGCCGGCAGCGCGCGCTTGCCGTCGCGCTGTGTCTGCTCTGCCTCGGGGCGGGTCAGGCACTGCGGTACGCGGTGATGACGCTCGTCGCCCGGCCTCGACCGCCCCTGGCGGACTGGGCGACGCACGCCTCGGGATGGGCGTTCCCGTCCGGTCACACCACCACGTCGGCCCTCGCCGCAGGACTGCTGATCGTCGTCGTCCGCGTGCGCCGCCCGCGCGGCACGACCCTGCTCACCCTGGTCATCTGCGCCTGGGGCGCGTCGGTCGGTCTGACCCGCGTCTACCTGGGAGTGCACTGGTTCACCGATGTCCTCGGCGGCTGGCTGTTCGCCCTCGGCTGGCTGGGCCTGTGCCTGAGCGCTGTGGCCCGCCGGCTTCCCGAGCGATTGACCCCCGGCACGACGGACATGGACACGGACTCGGCGCGACGGACGGCAGAACCGACGGGCAGCGCGGCTGGGGGCCGAACGGACACCGCAGCGGAACAGACGGACGTGGCACGAGACCAGAGGGAGGACCATGCGCCAGACGATCCTGGTCGTCGAGGACGATCACGCCCTGCGTGACGTGCTGATGCGCGGACTGCGCGACGAGGACTTCGACACCGTGCCCGCATCGGACGGCGCCACCGCCCTACGACTGGCCACCGCCGACGTCTGTGCCGCCGTGCTCGACATCGGGCTGCCCGACGGCGACGGACGGGACGTGTGCCAGGCCATGCGCGCGAACGGATTCCTCTCCCCCGTCATCTTCCTGACCGCTCACCACCGGCTCAGCGACCGGCTGTCCGGGTTCTCGGCCGGAGGCGACGACTACCTGCCCAAGCCCTTCCACCTCACCGAACTCGCGGCCCGCCTGCGGGCAGCCCTCAAACGGGCCGCACCGCCGCCTGCCGCCACAGCAGGCGACCTGGCACTGGACGCCATCCGGCACACAGTCAGCGTCCGAGGCACCCAAGTCGACCTGACACCGACCGAGTTCCGCCTCCTGGCCACGCTCATGGCGGCTTCCGGCGGCATCGTGAGCCGCCGCGAGCTGGTCCGGGCCGCCTGGCCCGAAGGCGCCCAGGTCCACGACAACACCCTCGACCAGTACCTGACCCGACTGCGCCGCAAGCTGCGCGAGGCGGGCAGCGACCGGACGATCGGCACAGCCCGCGGGATCGGCCACCGCCTGTCATGAGCGACACCCGCCACCGGCTGCGGCCCGCCGTGACCACCTTCCTCCACCGTCTGGCGCCCCGCACTCTGCGCGGCCGGCTCTCCCTCGTGGCCCTCACCACGGCCGCACTGCTGATGCTGGTCCTCACCGTCGCCTTCAACGTGGTCGCCCAGCACCGACTCCAGCACCAGGCGGACGACGAACTGCGCACCCGCGCCGCCGCCGTCGCGACGACCATCGACACCACCGGCACGACCGTACGCGTCCTGGAAACCTCCAACGACGCCCTCCTCGACGCCAACGTATGGATCTACGCCAGCGGACGCCTGCTGGAGGAGCCGCCGAACGCCGCCCCTCTCACCCGCGTCGCCAACGCCCTCGCCGGGCGCGGCGGGCTGCGGTGCGTCACCGCCGACGTCGACGGCCCCCTCCGGCTGTGCTCGCAGCCGGTGTCCGAGGCCGACAGCGAGGCCACGGTGGTCACCGCGCTCGACCTCTCGCCGTACCGGAGTTCGGCCGACACCCTGCTCCTGGGATCGCTCGCCCTGGACGCCGTGATGCTCGCCTGCACCTACGCTCTCACCCGGCTGGCGGTGGGCCGCGCGCTGCGCCCGGTCCGCACGATGACCGACCAGGCCACCCAGTGGAGCGCCGTCACCTCCGAAGAACGCTTCGGCCATATGCGGCACCCGGTCGAACTCGCGCGCCTCGGTACATCGCTGGACGCCATACTGGACCGCATCCGCACCCTCCTGCGCCACGAGCGGCAGCTCACCGGGGAACTCTCGCACGAGCTGCGCACACCCCTGAGCCGGATCATCGCCGAACTCGACTGGTGGCAGACCCGCCCCCGCACCACCGACCAGACCCACGCCACCCACAAGGTCATCGCGGAAGCCGCCCAGTCCATGCGCACCATCTGCGACACCCTTCTCGACGACGCCCGCGGTGGCGCACTCACCGCTCCCGGCACCGCCGAGATCCTCCCCACGCTGCGACGCCTCACCGAAGTCCTCGACGCGCCCGGTCACTTGACGGTCGCCGCTGACGGTCCACCGCTGGAGGCCGGAGTCCCGCCCGCCCTCCTCGAACGCATCGTCAGCCCGCTCCTGACCAACGCCTGCCGCTACGCCCGCTCCAAGGTCGCCGTCCGCGCCTACCGCACACCGGACGGCGTACGCGTCGACGTCATCGACGACGGGCCCGGCGTACCGCTCCCGTTCGCCGAGCAGCTCTTCGAGCCCGGTCAGCGAGCGGATCCCGGCGACGGACACAGCGGAGCCGGCCTGGGACTGCCGCTGGCGCGACGCCTGGCCCGCTCCGCCGGCGGCGAGGTGACGTACGACCCCGGACACACGCCCGGGGCACGATTCGTGGTCAGCCTGCCTGCCGGGTGACCGCCCCGCACTCGACGTCACCGGCATGTCACGGCGTGATGTCGCGCTGGACGTCCTTGCGGGAGACGGCCAGGTAGCCGACGAAGCCGAGGATGGCCACCGTCCAGGACAGCGTGACCGGCCCCAGCCCCACGTCGAGTCCGCCCCGGCTGTGGCCGACGGCCATCCAGTCGGCGACCGAGGCGCCGAGCGGGCGGGTGATGACGTACGCGGCCCAGAACGCGGCCACCGCGTTCAGGCTCCCCCACCGGTGAGCGACGGCCGGAACGGCGATCGCGGCCGCGTACAGGAGGGCGGAGCCCAGGTAGCCGAGGCCG
The DNA here is from genome assembly GCF_040299045.1 of Streptomyces sp. NPDC001027. NCBI lineage: Bacteria > Bacillati > Actinomycetota > Actinomycetes > Kitasatosporales > Streptomycetaceae > Streptomyces > Streptomyces sp. NPDC001027. The sequence continues at coordinate 22,928 of NZ_JBEPBI010000026.1, read as the reverse complement.
ATCGTGGCGGTGAGGTCGCCTGCGGCGGTGCCGAGGGCGAAGGTGGCCAGGACAGTCGCCCAGTAGAAGACCTCACGACGGCGGGTGTGGATGCCGTGGATGGACAGGGTGCGCTCGCTGCGATACCAGAGGGCGAAGACGGCGGCCAGCGCGGCCATGAAGAACGGTGTCGAGAGCGTGTACGGCACCCCGAGGCCGACGTGCAGGACGTCTGCGGCCATCGTGCCGAACACGCTGACCATGACGATCGCCGTCCAGTAGATCCACGCCACGTACCGGCGGACGGCGAACTGCACCGCCAGAGCAGCCACCAGGGCGATGCCGCCGAGGCCGACAGCAGGGATCGGGCCGAACAGGTGGGCCAGAAAGTCGGACGCCGTCTCACCCATCCCGGTGGTCAGCACCTTGATGATCCAGAAGTAGACGGTCACCTCCGGCACCTTGCTCGCCGCGTGACGGATGTGGCCCACAGGCCGGTCGTGAGTAAGGTGATCAGTCGACATGGCAGGCACGATGACATGGTGCCCGACCGTCACCACAGACCCCTTTGCCAGAGTTTTGGCGCTTCCGGTACGGGAGTTGCCCGAGGTGCCGCCGAACCTGAAAGCGACCTGAACACGGAGGCCGATGCGCTGGTCAGCAGGGTGCGGCCGGTGGTACCGGCGGTCTCCGGGCATCGACCTGGCGACTGTAAAGCAGGCCACATTGCCCGGTTCGCCCGCTTCAGCAACGAGAGCGCAAGCCCCTGATGATCAAGGTTCTCGAAGCCTTTGATCACGCACGCTGTCCAGGCCATGGAGACCAGGCGTCGCTGTACCCACCGCAAGGACTCTGCTGCACATTTCGCTGGGGCGTGCGGGGTGACCGCGTCGGGGGCCGGCAGCTGCGATGTGACGGTGGGGTGTCAGTTGTCCCGGTGCCCGCTCAAAACAGTTCCAGGTCCTCGCCGCTGGTGTCCGCGATGACTGGTCGGAACTGGGCAGGGAGACCGTCCAGGCGGTCAGGACCGGCCGCGGCGGCCACGGCAGGGGCCACCTCGGCCAACCAGGCACGAAACCGCTCGGCGGCTTCGCGGTAGGGGACTCGCGCCAGGATCCGGTGCTCGCCGGAGGGGCAGAAGTCGACGGCGACAGTGAGCAGGCAGGAACGGGGCGCGTTCTGACTGCCCGTCCAGGACACGCGCAGGACACCGCAGGGCTTGCGACCGCGCGCGGCGCGGTGGGTCGGGCGCAGCGATCGGCAGGCTATGTGGGCGGTCCATGCGGCGAGGTGCGGCAGGGACAGGGTGGTGCGTGCGCGGCACCCTGGGCAGCGGTGCCAGTGGCGGAGCCAGTCGTCGGTATCGGTGTGGAAGAGGCGTGTGTAGCGGTTCGCCACGCGGATGTCGTTGCTGTACAGATGGTCGGGGCGTTCCAGTGTGTTGCAGGACTGGCAGACGGGGGCGCGGACGTAGCCGTGTTCGTGGCAGTGGTCGAGCACGGTGGCGGGCGCGGTGCGGCAGACGGCGCACGCCCACCCGGCCACCCGGCGGGAGGTACCGGGCTTCCTGCTGAGCACCGAGTACAGCTGACCTTCCAGCTCTCTGTTGTACGGGCGCAGTGAGGCGACGGGGCCCTCGAGGCTCGTCGTCTGCCGACCGTCGGCGTCTCGGGCCTTCCGTGGATGGGAGGGTGGCTCGGTGACGGCTGCGCTTGCCTGGCGGGCCCGCGCGGCTTGCACCCACTGCGTTTCGGTGTGCTCGGCCGCGTCCAGCAGCCTGACCACAGAGCGCGGCAGCCACCACGTGCGCTGCGTCCCGTCGCGGGTCTGCTCCACGAGCATCTGTCGCCAGTCAATCCCTGCCAGATGGTACGGCCGGCCGAGTTCACGTCGTGCTGCCCGCTCGGGGCCGCCCGGCTCCAGCAGTTCCCCCGTGATGCGCCGGCGCCAACGCAGCGGCGTTTCCTCGTCGCACTCCTGCCTCGGTGCCCCACGAAACGGACCGACGCGGACCAGGTCCTGCCGATCCATCCCCACGGCGTTCAGCTCCGCGGCCGCCCGGCGCACCTCAGCCTCCGCAACACTCCACTGACCGCCGCTCGCCCTCACCGTCGCCACTGCATGGCTGCCGAGCAGGACGTATCCAATCCGGGCGCGGGCAGGAGAGCAGGTGAATGCCCCAGGAGCCGTCGGCACAGCGCTGTCGGCCGTCAAATCGACCCACAGGGTGTCCGCGGCAACCAGGGTGATCAGGCCGTTCGTGCGACCGGGCAGGACACGCTCTGACATAGCCACAGGCTAACGGCACCAACCCGGCAACGGGTCTCCACGCCTCGGTCAGCCGGGCCGCCGTCCGCAACTCCATGTTCCCCCCAGCATCTGGTTCGTCAGCGCCTCCCGTGCGCGTGGGAGTCCTCCCGCATGGGGCCTTCGTCGAGGCCGGTCAGGTCCTCGACCTCGGGTCCGTGGGCGGTCATGAACAGGCGGCGCACGCCTGACCACGTCGCGGCGCTGTAACGCATGACGCAGGTCCGCCGGTTGACGACGAGTTCCAGGGCGGGTCCTACGGGGGCGTCCAGGTCCCAGCTGCCGGGGCCGGCCTGGGCGAGCGACAGGGCGACGACCTCGGCATGGGCGGAGGAGAGGCCGAAGGCCAGGACCATGTCGACGCCCGCTGATCGGATGCGGCCGGTCTCGGCCTCGACGACGAGAGCGGCGAACGGGCCGCCGGTGCCTTCCTGGTGGTTGCGTGCGGCGAGGCGGTTGATGAGGAGAATACAGTCTTCGTCGATGGGAGGGTGTCGGAAACGTCGGCGAGTCCGCATGTCACGCAGGCGGGGAGCTGGACGCCGAAGGGTGGGCAGGGCAGAGGGCATGGCCGTCCGGGCAGCCCGCTCCCATGGTCTGCTCGACGCCGTCAACACCGGCGGCATCCGATGCCGGGCCGACAAGTCGTACCAGGGCTCCGGCCCCGCCGTCCGTATCCCCTTCCGCGGCCGCTGGAACAAGTCTCCGCCGGGAAGAAGGCCGTCAACCCTGCCCGCCGGAAGATCCGCGCACTCGGCGAACAGGCCATGCCACCCTCAAGTCCCGGCGCCTGCCGCGGAAGCTCCGCTGCGGCACCACCCGTATCACCGACCTCGTCAAGGCCGTCCCCACCCTGGAGCCGACCGCCTCAATCTGAGGAGGAAGCCTCACTGCCTCCTATACTTCTGACGTGTTTGATACGTCGAACCTCTTCGACGTTTCGTCCGTGCTCAATCGGCAGTCGATCGCACAGCATGGCCTGGATTGGACCCGGATGGGCGCCGCACGGGGCATCGCCGGCAGCCGCTGCCCTGAAGTGGAGGGGATCTTCGTCTGTCTGGGCGAGGAGACAGCAGAGTTCTTCCTCCAGATCAACAACACTGGCGGGCCGGTTGACATCTGGTCCGTGGACGGCATCGATGAGGGGCTGCTCCTCGACAACGGCAACGGATTCGTCTACCTGCCCGGCCGCATACCAGCCGCGCAAGTCCGCCCCGGGCGATCAGACGTTCCTCCGCAGCTTGGTTTTTGACTTCGCGCGGCGACACACGACTGGGGGCAGGCCCACGCGGAATCTGGCTGCGAGCTCGGCAAGGGTGTGGTTGCAGCGCAGGGGGGCCAGGGTCGTCAGCGCCTGGCGGCTGCAGGTCAGCCGCCGCCGGGTGCCGGTCTGTCGTCGGCGAGCGGCCAACCCGCGCCGCAGCAATAGCACGGAAGTGGACAGATGCAGCCCGGATGGGTGGGCAATGACTCGGGGCTCTAGGCGGAGAAGGTTGCTGTTAGCCCATCTACCTGTGGCTTCGTTGTCCCGTCACCGCAACCCCTTGATCTCACAGCCAGGTTGAAAGGAGCCCACGGCCCACGTCAGCCTTCGCTCGTTCGAGCGAATTTTTTCGAACCACCCGCCGCCGACGAACGGAACTGACACCATGCCGCCGTCGTACGTCAACCTCGAGTCGAAGGCGGGCCATTGGAACGGCATGTCAATGAGCGGCAACTCTCGGTGCTGAAGTGGGTGGAAGACGGGTGCCCTGTCGGCGTTTGGGAGACCAGCTCCTACAAGACCACCTGTCAGGCACTGCACAACCGGGGCCTGGTAACGGTCTCCCGGAAGGCCGGGCAGTGGAGCGTCGCCGTGACGAGCGCCGGCCAGCACTACCTTGCACACGGCACGTACCCTCCCCACAACTCACGCGCGCGGAAGACCCAGGTCGCCGCTCCACGTCCCCAGTCCCCCCGAGCGCAGGTAACTCAGGCCGCTCTGCGGAAGCCAAGCCCTCCCTCACAGCCTCGTGTGACGCTCACGGAGCAGCTGTTACAGGATCTCGCGGAGGCCGACGGCAGGATCGTCAAGAGCGGCAGGGGTCCCGACTTGGAGAAGTGGCCGTCCCGCGTCGCCGCCGCACGCAGATCCGGAAGGATTCCGGAGACGAAGGAGCTGTACGGAAACTGGTGCCGCGACGGGTACGAGATCAAGCTCGTCGACATCCCCGCCTGGCGTCTTGCTGTCCTCGACCCCGTCCCCGTGCCCGCCCGACTCACTCGGCCGCACGCCTTGGTCCGGGCCATGCAGAACGAACGCCAGCCCCTGGGCCTGACCAAGCCCGTCCAAGGACGCGCTCTCCGGCTCATCCAGGCAGTGATCACCGCCGCCGAGGCCGAAGGACACACCTGCTCGGCCGGGCAGACCGGCTACGCACCGCCGTCTCATCGCCGCCGCAGGGCACATCCTCACTTCACCATCACCGCACAGGGCCAGCCCGTGGGGTTTCTCGTCCTCCAGGAACAGGACCGGACCGAGCACGTCGCCACCGAGAAGGAACTCGCCGAGGCCAAGAAGCACTCCTGGGTCAGAATCCCCCGCTTCGACTACACCCCATCCGAACGCCTCCGCTTCATCCTCAGCGGCGGCCAGCCACACCGAGCGAGCGAATGGGCCGACACTCCCGGCCGTCCCCTCGAAGAGCAGCTCGCCGAGATCGCACAGGAAGTCACGCTTCGCGGCGAAGCCGCCGAACGCGGACGCCGGGACGAGGCCGAAGCGGCACGCCAGAAGCGGATCCGCTGGGAAGCCGCCATGGAACAAGCCCGCATCCGGTACGCCGAGGCGTACCGCGTCAGGCACCTGGAATCCCAGGAAGCGGCATGGCGCCACGCCACCCGACTGATCGAGTACGTGAGCGCGGTACGCACACGCGTCGAGGCCATGCCACCGGGGCAGACCAGAATCGAAGCCGAAGCATGGATCAGCTGGGCAGCATCCACCGTCGAGCGCCTCGACCCATTGCACACACCGACCCGACTCCCCGACATCCCCGAACCACGAGCCGACGACCTGAAACCCTTCCTCGGGCACTGGAGCCCCTACGGCCCCTGAGCCGCGATAGCGGGCGCGCACCGACTGGGTGGCACTCAGATGATCATCCGTGATCTCAGACAGAACGGCACGGCCTCGTCGCACCCAATGCCGGATGTCGTCGACCGCGCTGAGCGCCGCCGCACGGCCGAGCTTGCGCGTGGCGACGTGGTCGATCTCCGAGAGCAGCAGCGGGGACATCACCAGGAGCCCCGCAGCCATGATGGCTGCGTTTGACGCACGCACGCTGCCCCCGCGATCGCCCCAGCGCGCCTGCAAGTTCGCCGTACCGTCCACCGATTGCGCGCTCCGCACGCTGACGCACGCCCGGGACGCACGCCCGGCTCACGCCCCAAACCACCTCCATACGCGGGCCTTTGGCGGCATGTCACCAATCAACCCACATCCACCGGTGTTTGCTGCTTGAGATGTCATGGGCATTCTGTATGGGTCTGATCGTCGGCGTGGGTGCAACCTTGGGGGGCCGATGGCAAGAGGGGACGTCTGGGCGGGAAAGGGCACGACCGGATCGGTCGCGGACCTCGTCGCCCAGTTCGGCGAGGAGGTCAGGGCCAAGCTGCAAGGTCCCGCAGGGGCGGTCAGCAGTAAGGAGGACAGCCTGACCGCGCCGGTGGAGCATCTGCTGCGCGGCATGGCCTCGCGGCAACGCCTCAAGCTCATCGTCCACGGTCAGAGTCGCATCAAGGAACTCGGGATCCGGCCCGACTTCGCCATCGCCTGCGGCGGCAGGACCATAGGGCATGTTGAGCTGAAGCAGCCGGGATCGGGGGCCGATCCGGACAAGTGGTCGGTGAAGAGCCACTACCGCAAGCAGTGGGAGAAGATCAAGGCACTCCACAATGTGCTGTACACCGACGGATACCAGTGGGCGGTCTACCGTTTCGGCGTACAGGTCGGACCGACCGGGACCCTGGTCGGAGATCTTGATTCCGGTAGTCGGCAACTCGTCGTCGCGGACACCGGGTTCGAGCGTGCCCTCACGCACTTCTTCCTGCCGGCGCCCATCGTCCACGACAGCATCAACGACCTGGTCAAGCGCATCGCGGGAATCTGCGCCCTGCTGCGTGACGAGGTCACCGAACGCCTCACCCGCGAGGAGCACGGGGAGGCTGACGCTGCGTTCTCGATCCTGGCCGACAACTGGAAGGACCTGCTCTTCCCCGACGCTCGCCCGGAGGAGTTCGCGGACCAATACAGTCAGACGCTGACGTTTGCCATGCTGCTGGCTCGCCTTGAGCACATTGATCTGGGCAGGCTCACGCTCCCCGAGGTCGCGATCCGACTGGGCAAGCGGCATTCCTTGATGGGCAAGGCACTCGCAGTGCTGACGGACGACGCCCTCGACGATCTGCGGGGCATCATCGACCCGCTGATCGACGTCTTGTCGGCCGTCGACCCCGAGATGTTCAAGGACGAGACCGGAGACGCCTACCTCCACCTGTACGAGGGCTTTCTGAGCGCCTACGACCCGGAACTGCGACGGCGGACGGGTACGTACTACACGGCCGGCGAGGTCGTCCGCTTCATGGTCGGCTTCACCGACGAGGTGCTGCGTGACCGGCTCGGCCAGGAGGACGGGTACGGAAGCGAGGACGTCACCGTCGTCGATCCGGCCATGGGCACCGGGACCTTCCTCATCAACATCATCGACCACGTCGCCAAGTCCCTGTCACTGAAGTACGGCAGGGCGCTCAAGTCCGGGCTTCTCCGGGAACTCTCGGGCCGACTGGTCGGGCTGGAGAAACAGACCGGGCCGTACGCCGTCGCCGAACTCCGCGTGCACCACGCCTTCCGGTCCCACGACGCCGACATCACGCGCCGCCCGCCGAGGCTTCTGGTGGCCGACACCCTCGACGATCCCGCCGTCGAGCACCACCTGGGCTTCATGTACGAGGCGATCGCCCGCCACCGCCGAATGGCGAACAAGATCAAGGCGGACGAGAAGGTCATGGTGGTCATCGGCAATCCGCCCTACCTGCGGGGAGCGAGACAGTCGGGCGTCGGACGCTGGGTCACCGAGGGCAACCCGAACGGCCAGGGCCCGATCCTCGCCCGCTTCCACCCAGAGGACAACGGACGCGTCGGATACGCCCTCGACAACCTCTACGTCTACTTCTGGGCGTGGTCCACCTGGAAGGTCTTCGACCAGTTGACCGCCTCGGGAGCGCCGAAGGCCCCCAGCGGGATCGTCGCCCTCATCACCAACTCCGGATACCTGGACAGCGAGGGCTCGGCCGGCATGCGCCACTACCTGCGCGAGGTCGCCGACGAGGGCTGGATCATCGGGCTCTCCCCCGAGGGCGCCTACTCCGACACGCGCACCCGTGTCTTCCAGGATGTCAAGCGGGAGATCTGCATCGCCGTCTTCGTCCGCCATGGCGCCCCGGACACGGGTACACCGGCGCGGGTCTGGCGACTCGACGTCCCCGCGGGCACACGCGAGGAGAAGTTCGACTGGCTGGAAGGGCTTGGCCTCGACGGCCATCGTGGAGGGACCTCCTGGCAACCATGCCCCACACAGTGGACCGCGCCTTTTCACGCCCTGTCCGACTCTGAGTGGTCGACAATGCCACCGGTGGACGCCCTGCTGCCCTGGACGAGCTCCGGCAACAAGAACAACCGCAGCTGGCCCGTCTCACCCAGCCCGGACGTCCTGGAGAGCCGGTGGCGCAGGCTCGTCCAAGCCCCGGCGCTGGACAAGGCTGCACTGCTGAAAACCACCAGAGACCGCCGTCCGGACAAGCCGGAACCGCCACTGCCCGGGCAGCAGGAAAGGGACAGCCTTGCCGCGGAGAAGGAGACGTTGCCGATCATTGTTCCCTACGGCCGGATGACCTTCGACAGGCAGTACATCATCGCGGACAGGCGAGTGATCGACTTTCCGCGACCGGCCTTGTGGTTCGCCCACAACGACCAGCGTCAGATCTACCTGTCCGAACTTCACACGGAATCAGGCCGTCCAGGGCCGGCGGTGAGTTTCACCGCCCTTCTGCCCGACATGCACCACTTCAAAGGCACCGAAGGCGGCCGCGTCGCCCCTCTCTACCGCCACCCCCACCAGGCTGAACCGAACGTCACCCCTGGCCTGCTGCGGCTGCTCACCAAGACGCACGGCGTGACGGTCACCGCCGAGGACCTCTTCGCGTACATCGCGGGAACAGCCGGCCACAGCGGCTACACCCGCCGCTTCGCCGCGAACCTCGCCGAGCGTGGTGCCCGTATCCCTCTGACACGCGATCCGGCTCTATGGGCGGAGCTGGTGGAAGTGGGCAGGCGCACGGTGTGGATCCACACGTACGGCCAGCGCTTCGCCTCCCACCACGACAGTTCATCTGGCTCGCCCCCGAGGCTTCCCCCGGAGGAACGACCGGAATGCGTCGTCGTGATCGGAGAGGACGACGGGTTACCTGCGGACATCTCTTACGACGCGTCCACGCGAACCCTCACGGTGGGCACGGGCTGCATACGTCCGGTGGCGCCGGAAGTCTGGGACTATCGGATCGGCGGGGTGCAGGTGATCCGAAAGTGGTTCAGCTTCCGCAAGCGCAAGCCAGACGTGGAACGACAGACCCCGTTGAACGACATCCTGCCCCTGACCTGGCCTGCCCGGTGGACTGTCGACCTGCTTGACCTCATCAACGCGCTCGGGCTTCTCGTGGCCCTCGAACCCCGACAGGCCCGGCTGCTGAACGCCGTGAGCAGCGGCCCGCTCATCACCACCGACGACCTACGAGGCGAGGGCATCCTGCCCGTACCTGCCTACGCAACCAAGGAACCGAAACCGCCGCGGAAGTCTCGACACACCCCCGGCCCTGGTCAGGAGAGCCTCGACTTCTCGGACTGACACCCACCCGGCCTGAGTGCCTGACGCCCGCAACATCAACGGAATATCTGCACGACGACGCCCGGCCGCAGCAAGCCAGCGGGGCGTCGTCGTATCAGGTCCCCGTCTACGCGGGACCCCCGCCGGAGCGATCCCCCGGGAATCCTCACCTGTCACGAGCGATCACAGACGCCCCCTATAACGCGGGGGCGCGGGAAACCCGTCTGCCCAGGTTGAACACCTCGTGGGCGGCATATCGCTTAAGGCATCGGATGATTTCGCGTCGGGTCTTGCCTTCCTGGGTGCGGCGTTCGTAGTACGCCTGGGTGCGCAGGTCGTGGCGCAGGCGGGTGAAGACGATGCGGTGCACGGCGGCGTTCGCCTGGCGGTCGCCGCCGTGGCTGAGTCGGTGCGTGCTCCGCCGGCCGGATGAGTACTCGATGGGGCTGACTCCGCAAAGGGCAGCAAAGGACGCCTCGGTATTCAGCCGGTCGGGGTTGTCTCCCATGGTGATCAGAAGCGTGACGGCGCTGTCCGGACCGATGCCCACCCGCTCGAGCAGCTGCGGTGCGTGGCGTACGACGAGCCGGGTCAGGCGCTGGTTCAGCTCATCGGTCTGCCCGGTGAGCTGCTCGACGCGCTCGGCCAGCATGCGCAACGTCAGGTGGGTGGCCTGGGCCACCGAGTCCTCGTCTCCGGGCGCGGCCACCGAGCACGGCCCGCGCGTCTATCGGTCCGACTTGCAGGGCAACCGGCGGCTCGAGCGATCGGGCCGGTTCACCTCATACACCTGGACGTACTGGGCGAGGAGGTAGTGGGACAGGCTCGCTCCGAAGGTGCCGGCGCCCTCCACCCCCGCACGGCGCAACCGTATCCAGTTTGGCGGGCGCAGACGTCAGCTGCCAGCAGCTGGCGGCCGTCGCCGGAGAGGATTCGGTGCCCATGACCTTCCCCACCCGGGGAACCGGGGCGGCGACGTGAACCTCGCCGTGCGTGTCCACAGCCAGGTCGACCTCACCCCGATTGGGCAGAGCCGTGCTCGAGGAGGTGCTGCGCTCTCTGACGGAACCGGCTCCTCAGACGCATGTGCGAGTGCAATCGCAAAGTAGGCGCACCCCGAAAACGTCACAGGGACACGGGCCGCATGAGGCGCCGACCGCATCGTGACCCGACAGCGCAGCCGATCTCATGACGAAGCCGCGCCGGAGCTCTCCGGTGCGGCTTCGTCATCTCACGGCTCCACGCAAAGCCCCCAGGCGGGGCCCTCGCCGTATCACTCGCCTATCACACAGCCATCACCAACTGGGCGGCCCCTCCCAGACCAGCAGGCCCTGACCTGCGATTTCATGCCCGCGCTGGACTGGCGTAGACGCCCCTGGACGGTCTCTACAACCTGTGCCAGGTGGTGCCCAGTGAGGGACCGAGGATCAGGACCGGAGCGTCTTCGGGTCCGTCGAAGCGGTATTGCAGGGTGTTCATCGGTGTCTCACTCACCCGCCTGAGCCTCTCATCTGTCACGGCAGCCCCTGTGAGCGGGGTGCGAACCGTAGCTGTTGTACCAGCTGGAAGACCTCGCGGGCCGCGTGGCGTTCGAGGCAGCGGACGACTTCGCGCCGGGTCCTGGCCCCTGCGCGGACGCCGTCAGGTCCACACGGGGTGTCCGCCGTCCACTCGGATCGCTTCGATGCCGCTGATGTACCGGGCGCCGCAGCGGTCCTGAGGCAGGACGAGCTGAGAGCCGGCACGGTCGACCGGTGGCACCCCGAACAAACGCAAATGCCAACTCCATCGCCTGACAGCCCGACTGCTGCAATGAGATCGGTACCTTTGGCCTCGCATCTGCGGCATATCATCGACGCATGCACACCTATCGGATCGGGGACGCGGCAGCCTTACCCGGCGTCGGCCGCAGGTGCAGATCCGGGCCGTTCCGGGTGGTGTCCCTGGTCAGCCGGGAGTCGGCCGAGGAGCTGGAACCGGAGCCCGGGGTTCCGGCGGTTGCAGTGATCAAGTCGACCGACGTGGCCGTCGAGAGCCCCTGAGCAGTGATTCGTGAGAAGGAGTAGATCCGTGATGACCCGTTCCGCGCGCCGGACCCGCCGGACCCTGCAGGCAGCCGGCGTGGGCGCCGTCGCGTTGCTGACCCTGAGCGCGTGCTCCTCCTCCGACGACTCCTCGTCGTCCGGTTCGGACAGCTCCGCTTCGGCGTCCTCGTCGCCGAAGCTGTCCGGCACGGTCACCGTCTTCGCGGCCGCCTCCCTCAAGGAGAGCTTCACGGCCCTGGGCAAGGCGTTCGAGGAGGCCCACCCGGGCGCGAAGGTCACCTTCAACTTCGGCGGCAGCGACACCCTCGCCGCGAGCATCACCGGCGGCGCCCCGGCCGACGTGTTCGCCTCCGCCAGCCCCAAGACGATGAAGATCGTCACGGATGCGGGGGGCGCCTCCGGCACGCCCGCCACCTTCGTCCGCAACCAACTGGAGATCGCCACCCTGCCCGGTAACCCGGACAAGGTCGCCTCCCTCAGGGACCTCACCAAGTCCGGCCTGAAGGTCGTGCTGTGCGACAAGACCGTGCCGTGCGGCGCCGCCGCCCAGAAGGCCCTGGACGCCAGCGGGCTGAAGCTCACCCCCGTCTCCTACGAGGAGGACGTCAAGGCCGCCCTGAACAAGGTGGTCCTGAAGGAGGCCGACGCCGCCGTCGTCTACAAGACCGATGTGAAGGCCGCGGGTGACAAGGTGGAGGGCGTGGACTTCCCCGAATCGGCCGGCGCCGTCAACGACTACCCGATCACCCTGCTCAAGGACTCCGAGAACGCCGACACCGCCAAGGCGTTCATCGCCCTCGTGCAGTCCGCCGAGGGCCAGAAGGTCCTGACCGAAGCCGGGTTCCTGAAGCCGTGACCTCCCCGTCCCTGGACAAGGCCGACGCCGCGGACACCCTGACCGGGGGCCCGCGGCGCAGCCGCGTCCGCGGGGGCCGTCGGGGCCACGGAGGCCGTCGGGGCCGGGCAGGCCGCGGGGGCGTGCCGCTGCCTCTCCTCCTGTCGGCGCTGGTCGGTGCGGCGTTCCTGGCCCTCCCGCTCCTCGCCCTGCTGATCCGGGCTCCCTGGCGCAGCATGCCCGACCTGCTGACCAGCGCCGAGGTGTGGCAGGCGCTCCAGCTGTCCCTGGTCTGCGCGACGGCGGCGACCGCGGTGAGCCTGGTGATCGGTGTGCCCCTGGCATGGCTGCTGGCCCGGGTCGAGTTCCCGGGGCGCGGTCTCGTACGGGCGCTCGTCACCCTCCCTCTCGTCCTGCCGCCGGTGGTGGGCGGCGTGGCCCTGCTGATGGCGCTCGGCCGCAACGGCGTCGTGGGGCGGTGGCTGGACGACTGGTTCGGTCTCACGTTGCCGTTCACCACCGCGGGAGTCGTGGTCGCCGAGGCGTTCGTCGCCATGCCGTTCCTCGTCATCAGCGTGGAGGGCGCCCTGCGGGCCGCCGACCCGCGCTACGAGGAGGCCGCCAGCACTCTGGGCGCTTCCCGCTTCACCGCGTTCCGCCGGGTCACGCTGCCGCTCATCGCCCCCGGCATCGCGGCCGGGGCGGTACTGGCGTGGGCGCGGGCGCTCGGCGAGTTCGGCGCGACCATCACCTTCGCCGGCAACTTCCCCGGCCGCACCCAGACCATGCCGCTGGCGGTCTACCTCGCGTTGCAGAGCGACCCGGAGGCCGCGATCGCCCTCAGCCTGGTCCTGCTCGCCGTGTCGGTCGCGGTCCTCGCGGGACTGCGCGATCGCTGGATGACCGCCTCATGACCGGCGCCGAGAAGACCCGTCAGGACGCCGTCGGCGCGCTCGGCCCGGCCGGTGCGGGGCTCGACGCCCGGCTGGTGGTCGAGCGCGGCTCCTTCCGTCTCGACCTCGAGCTGACCGCTGCGCCCGGTGACGTCGTCGCACTGCTCGGCCCCAACGGCGCCGGCAAGAGCACCGCCCTGCGCGCGCTCGCCGGTCTCCTCCCGCTCACCGACGGCCACCTCCGGCTGGACGGCGCGGAGCTCGACCGTACGCCGCCGGAGTCCCGCCCGGTCGGCGTCGTCTTCCAGGACTACCTGCTGTTTCCGCACCTCACCGCACTGGACAACGTGGCCTTCGGCCCGCGCTGCCACGGCGCGACCAAGGCGGAGGCCCGCGCCCAGGCCGCCGAGTGGCTGGAGCGCATGGGCCTCGCCGCCCATGCGGGAGCCAAGCCGCGGAAGCTCTCCGGCGGTCAGGCGCAGCGCGTCGCCCTCGCCCGCGCCCTGGCCACCCGCCCCCGCCTGCTCCTCCTCGACGAGCCGCTCGCCGCCCTCGACGCCCGCACCCGCCTCGACGTCCGCGCCCAACTGCGCCGCCATCTCGCCGACTTCGAGGCCGTCGCCGTACTCGTCACCCACGACCCGCTGGACGCCATGGTCCTGGCCGACCACCTCGTCGTCGTCGAGGAGGGCCGCATCGTCCAGCAGGGCACGCCCTCCGACATCGCCCGCCACCCGCGCACCGACTACATCGCCCATCTGGTCGGCCTCAACCTCTACCGGGGACGGGCCGAGGGACACACGGTCCGCATCGACGACGGCCCGGGCATCACGACCACCGAGGACCTCACCGGCCCCGTCTTCGTCGCCTTCCCGCCCAGCGCGGTCACCCTCCACCGCGACCGCCCCACCGGCTCCAGCGCCCGCAACCTCTGGCGCTGCGAGGTCGCCGGCCTGGAAATCCACGGCGACCAGATCCGCGCCGACCTCACCGGCGAACTCCCCCTGGCCGCCGACCTCACCACGGTCGCCGCCGCCGAACTCGACCTCCGCCCCGGGGCCACGGTGTGGGCGACCGTCAAGGCTGCCCAGACACACGCGTACCCCGCCTGAGGGACCCACGAAGCCGCGGGCCCGGACACCCGGCCCCGACCCCGGGCCCGCGAGGCGTGGCACGGCCCTTCCCTCGCGGCTGCGACGGGTCGGCACGGAGCCCAGGGGCGCGGAGTCCGTTTCCGGATCGTGACGAGGTGCGGCTCGCGCCTCTCACCTGCGGGGTCGCACACCGCGTCATGGGCGGCGCACCCCGTGTATACATGCTGTGTATACACACGACGTATACACCGCGTGTAGAGTGATCCTCATGTCCATCGGTCACACCCTTTTGGGGCTCCTGGAGTCCGGCCCGCGCCACGGTTACGACCTGAAGCGGGCCTTCGACGAGACGTTCGGTCACGACCGGCCGCTGCACTACGGCCAGGTCTACTCGACGATGTCCCGGCTGCTGAAGAACGGCCTCGTCGAGGTCGACGGCGTGGAGGCAGGGTCCGGCCCGGAGCGCAAGCGCTACGCCATCACCGACGCCGGCGTCACCGACGTGACGAAGTGGCTCGCGACCCCGCAGAAGCCGGAGGAGTACCTCCAGTCGGAGCTCTACACCAAGGTCGTCCTCGCGCTGCTCACCCACCGGGACGCCGCCGACATCCTGGACGTCCAGCGCTCCGAGCACCTGCGCAGCATGCGCATCCTGACCGACCGCAAGCGCAACGGCGATCTGGCGGACCAACTGATCTGCGACCACGCCCTCTTCCACCTCGAGGCGGACCTGCGCTGGCTGGAGCTGACCGCCGCCCGACTCGACAGACTCCGTGAGGCTCTGGCCCGATGACGACTTCTCCCCCCGGCGCCCTGCTCGTCGCACAGGACCTGCGCAAGACCTACGGGCCCACCGCCGCCCTCGACGGCGCCGCGTTCTCCATCCACCCCGGCGAGGTCGTCGCCGTCATGGGCCCTTCCGGCTCCGGCAAGTCGACGCTGCTGCACTGCCTCGCGGGCATCCTGCCGCCCGACTCCGGGTCGATCCTCTACAACGGCCGCGAGGTGACGACGATGAGCGACGGGGGGCGCAGCGCGCTGCGTCGCTCCGAGTTCGGCTTCGTGTTCCAGTTCGGGCAGCTCGTCCCGGAACTGACCTGCGTGGAGAACGTCGCCCTGCCGCTCAGGCTGAACGGCGCGTCCCGCAAGGAGGCCGAGCGGGCGGCGCTCGGCTGGATGGAACGCCTGGAGGTCGACGACCTGAAGGACCAGCGGCCCGGCGAGGTCTCCGGCGGCCAGGGCCAGCGCGTCGCCGTGGCCCGCTCCCTGGTCACCGGCCCCCGGGTGCTGTTCGCCGACGAACCGACCGGCGCGCTCGACTCCTCCAACGGCGAACGGGTGATGAGCCTGCTCACGGAGGCGGCCCGGTCCGCCGACGCCGCCGTCGTCCTCGTCACCCACGAGGCACGGGTGGCCGCCTACTCGGACCGCGAGGTCGTCGTACGCGACGGCAAGTCCCGGGACATGGAGCGCGCCGTATGAGTCCGCGCGAGGAGCGCCCGGTACGCACGGAGGTCCCCCTGCTCGGGCGGAGCCGGAAGCCGGGGACGGGCCGGGCGTGGGGAAGGACCGCGGACCTGGCCATGGGAGCCCGGTTCGCGGTCACCGGCGGCCGCGAGGGCTGGGTCCGCACGACGCTGACAGCGGTCGGCGTCGGCCTCGGCGTGTTCCTGCTCCTGCTGTGCGCCGCCACGCCCAACGTGCTGGCCTCCCGCAGCAGGGTGGAGGACGCCCGCTACGCCGACCTGTTCTCCCGCGATGTTCCCGCCAAGGCCGACGACACCCTGCTGATCGCCGACGCCGACACCGCCTGGCACGACGACGACGTCCGGGGCCGGTTCATCGAACCCGAGGGCGCGCGGGCGCCGCTGCCCCCGGGGGTCGACCGCTTCCCTGGCAAGGGCGAGATGGTGGTCTCCCCCGCGCTCGGGAAACTGCTCGACTCGGGCGACGCGCGACTGCTGCGCGAGCGTCTGCCGTACCGGATCATCGGCACGATCGGCGAGCGCGGGCTGGTCGGCTCGCACGAATTGGCCTACTACGCGGGGGCCTCGGGGCTGACGCTGTCGGACGGCGCCCTGGCGACGCGGCTGACCGAGTTCGGCCGACCGGACGTGACGCCGGAGGAGACCGACCCGGTGCTGCTGCTCATGGTCGCGGTCGTGTTCGTCGTGCTGCTGACGCCGGTCGCCGTGTTCATCGCGGCCGCCGTCCGCTTCGGCGGCGAACGCCGCGACCGCCGCCTCGCCGCGCTGCGCCTGGTCGGCTCCGACCAGGGCATGACCCGGCGGATCGCGGCGGGAGAGGCGCTGGCCGGATCCGTGCTGGGCCTGGCCGTGGGCGCCGGCCTCTTCCTGCTCGGCCGGCAGAGACTGGGCGCCGGCGAGCTGCTGGGCGTGAGCGTGTGGCCCAGCTACCTCGACCCCGCTCCCGCGCTCGCCGCGCTGGTCGCGGTGGCGGTGCCGGTCGCCGCGGTGCTGGTCACGCTGCTCGCGATGCGCGGCGTCGTCGTCGAGCCCCTCGGCGTGGTGCGCGCGGCCGAGCAGCGCCGCCGTCGGCTGTGGTGGCGGCTGCTGCCGCCGCTGGCCGGCCTCGCGATGCTCTACCCGATGATCGGCCAGGGCCACAAGAACGGGGACTTCAACCAGTACCTCGTCATCGGCGGCGTCCTGATGCTGCTGATCGGCATCACCGCCCTGCTGCCCTGGGTGGTGGAGGCGGTCGTCGTCCGGCTCGGCAGGGGCCCGCTGTCCTGGCAGCTGGCCGTGCGCCGGCTGCAGCTGAGCAGCGGCGTCGCCGCCCGCATGGTCAACGGCATCGCCGTGGCGGTGGCCGGGGCCATCGCGCTGCAGATGCTCTTCACGGGCACGCAGGACCAGTACACCGAGAACACCGGCCAGGACCCCGCCCGGGTCCAGATGCAGGTCGACTTCAGCGGCCCCAGACAGCTGTCCGGCGTCGAGCGCGAGTTCGCCGGCGCCAAGGGCGTCCGGGCCGCGGTGGCCCTGGCCCGCTCCCAGTACGGGGACGCCCGTCGCAACCCGGAGAACAGCGAAGGCCTGACCGTGGGCGACTGCGCCGCCCTGCGCGAACTCGCCGCGCTGCCCTCCTGCAAGGACGGCGACGTGTTCGTCACGAGAACGCGCACCGGCTACGCGGACTCCGGCAACGCCTCCGAGATCGCCCTGATCAAGCCCGGCCGGCAGCTCTACATCGACCCGTCGTACGACGGCGCGGACCGCGGCCTCGAAGTGCCCTGGACCGTGCCGGCGAGCGTGCGGGTGGTGGACGCGCGCAAGGACTCGCTGCTGGACTACACCAGCCTGCTGGTCACCACCGCCGCCCTGCCCCCCGCGGCCGCGCCCGCGGTGTTCTCGGACGGCGTCTACCTGCGCCTGGAT
This sequence comes from Streptomyces sp. NPDC001027, assembly GCF_040299045.1. Lineage (NCBI taxonomy): Bacteria > Bacillati > Actinomycetota > Actinomycetes > Kitasatosporales > Streptomycetaceae > Streptomyces > Streptomyces sp. NPDC001027. The sequence continues at coordinate 5,454 of NZ_JBEPBI010000026.1, read as the reverse complement.
CCCGCGGTGCCGGACTCACGGGAGTACGTGCGCAACGTCGCCGCCCGCGTCGACCCCCTGGCACAGACCTTCGGGTGGACGGCGGCCCAGGAGAACCATCGGTACACCTCCATCCGCACCGGCCTGTTCGTCGGCTCCGCCTTCGTGCTGGCGCTGATCGGCGCCAGTCTGCTGGTCTCCCAGCTGGAGCAGCTGCGCGAGCGCCGCAAGCTGCTCTCCGCGCTGGTCGCCTTCGGCACCCGGCGCCGCACGCTGAGCATGTCGGTGCTGTGGCAGACGGCCCTCCCGGTCGGGCTCGGCCTCGTCCTGGCCACGGCGGTGGGGGTGGCCCTCGGCGTCGTCCTGCTGAAGATGACCCGGACGCCGGTGACGATGGACTGGACGAGCGTGCTCGCCATGACCGGTGTGGGCGCGGGCGTGGTCGGGGCGGTCACGCTGCTGAGCCTGCCGCCGCTGCTGCGCATGATGCGCCCTGCGGGCCTGCGCACGGAGTAGTCCGCACCCCGGCGACGCAGTGGGCCTCTCCCGCCGGGAGGGACCCACTGCCGCACGCGGGCAGGCCCGGTCGGAGTCGGCCCGGGCCCGCGTCGCTGCCCGGACCGGACCGGGGGCGCCCCGCCCGGCCCGGGCCCGTGAGGACGACAGCGCGCCCGGGGGCACGGGCGTCAGACGCCGGACGCCTCCTCGGGACGGCGCCCGCCGGACCCGGTCACGCGGACCCGGCGCCCGTCCGAAGGGGCGACGAGGCCCTGGGGTCCTCGTCGGGCGTCGGATCGGCCGGTCCGGGCAGCCCGCCGGAACCGCCTCCCTGGGCCGGGGTTTCCGCGGCCGGGCTTTCCGGGGCCGTGCTTTCCGGGGCGGGCTCGGTGCTCTCGCCCAGGAAGCCGCCCGACTGGTGCTGCCACAGCTTGGCGTACGCGCCGTCCGCCGCGAGCAGCTCCTCGTGGGATCCCTCCTCGACGACGCTTCCGCGGTCGAGGACGACCAGCCGGTCCATGCCGGCGACGGTGCTCAGACGGTGGGCGACCACCAGGGCCGTGCGTCCGTCCATCAACCGCCACAGGGCGTCCTGGACGAGGAGCTCGCTCTCCGAGTCCAGTGCGCTGGTCGCCTCGTCGAGCAGCAGGATCGGGGCGTCGCGCAGGATGGCCCGGGCGAGGGCGACGCGCTGACGCTGGCCGCCCGAGAGCTTCACTCCCCGCTCCCCCACCAAGGTGCCGAATCCCTCCGGGAGTTGGTCGGCGAACTCCGTGACGTGCGCGGCCACGGCAGCGGCGCGGATCTCGTCGTCGGTGGCGCCGGGCCGGGCGAAGGCGATGTTGTCCCGCAGGCTGCGGTGGAACATGGCGGGTTCCTGCGGAACGTAGGCGATCAGGGAGCGCAGGTCGCTCTGGCGCAGCCGGCTGATGTCCTGACCGCCGATCAGGATGCGTCCGCCGTCGATGTCCGACATCCGCAGCAGGAGCCGGGTCAGTGTGGTCTTGCCGCCGCCGGACCTGCCGACCAGACCGATCCTCGCCCCCGCGGGCACGTCCAGTTCGAGATTTTGGAAGATCGGCTTCGCGCCCGCGTGGGCGAACGTCACCGCCTCGAAGCGGACGCCGGTGTCCCGCGTCGCGAGCGGTTCGGGTTCCGTCGGATCGAGCACGGTGGGCGGATCCAGCAGCAGCTCCGTGAACTGCGCGGCCTCGGTCATCGAGCTTTCCAGCCGCCGGTAGATCTGGTTGAACTCGAACATGATCTGGGTCGCGTTGGAGTAGTAGGTGAAGGCGATGACGACCTCCTCCACTCCTCGACCCGGGCCGCCGAAGGCGATGGCGACCACCAGGCCCAGCACGTTGGTCAGCACGGACAGAGGGGCGATCAGGGTGTCGACGCGCAGATTGCCGTAGTCCCATGACCTCAGCGTCAGACGCCGGGACTCCGCGACACGGCTGCGGTGCTCGTCGGCCTCCCGCCGCTCGGCCGCGAACGCCCGGATGGTCTCCATGTTGGCGAGACTGTCCGCGACGTGTCCGGAGACCCGGGCGATCGCCGCCTCACGGTCGTGGACGAGCCGCTGCCGACGACGGATCAGCGGGGTCGCGGCCAGCGCGGTGAGCGCGATCATCACGAGAAGGCCGGCGACGAGCATCGGCTCGTAGCTCCACAGCACCACGGCGCCGAACACCAGCGGGACGAGACTGCCCACGATCCGGTACGTCATCGTGTCGACGAAGTCCTCGAAGCGCTTGCCGAAGCTCAACACCCGTTTGGTCAGGGAGCCGGCGAAGTTGTCGTGGAAGAACGCCGCGTCCTTGGCGAGGAGTTCGTCCATGCCGCTCACGTACAGGTGCTCCATGCCGAGGGCGTCCACCCGGTTCAGGCAGTGCTGCCCGACCCGCCACACGGCCTCGGCGAGCAGCAGCGTCGCGCCGAAGCCCAGCACGTACGGCAGCGCCGAGGCGAGGTCGAGACCGCTGTCGTCGGCGGCCTTTCCGGCCAGTTCGGCGATCAGCAGGGGGGCGACGTAGCGGGTCCCGATGTTGCCCACGGCCGGCAACAGCAGCGCGGGCAGGGCCAGTCGTCGTAGTCGCAGCAGTTCCAGGCCGTAGCGGCGCAGCGCCAGGACGACGGCGCTCCTGCCCGGCGTCGACCCTGGCGTATCTGTCGTTCCCATCACGCTCCCGGTGGTTTCGGAAGTCGGAAGTGTCCCGTCCGGGAAGGTCCACAGTCCAGGCATTTACCGCTGAACGGCGAGAATCGGACACCAGCGCACTTCCCCCTACGCACCGGACCTGTTCGACGGCGGTCGAAGGCAGCCGACGGCGGTCGGCGGCGGTCGGCGGCGGTCGGCGCCGACCTCGCTCCCGCGGGGCAGGGCCTAGCCGGTTCAGCGGATCGGGGCGCGCCGGCCCGCGATCAGAGCTCGCCCGTGCCGCCCAGTCCGGTGAGCGCGCCCACCGGGTCCGGGTCGGGGGTGCCGCGCGGCCACCAGTCGTCACGGCCCGGTTCGGACTCGTACGCGTACCACAACCCGTCCTGGCCGAAGCGGAGTTGGACATGGCCGCGGGGGTGGGTGAGGTGGTTGCGGCGCGGGCGGAAGGCGGGCAGGTCGGCGGCCAGAAGGAGGGGCCGGGCGCGGTCGAAGCGGCCTGCGGGCGGGTCCCAGGACTCCTCCAGGACGGCGAGCCCGTCCGGTCCGCCCTGTCGCCACGCGGCCACCGCGCGCGCCAGTTCGGACGGGGTGCGGCCGGCGGCGGCGGCCAGCGAGGCGTACAGGGCCCGGGTGGCGACGGTGAGCCCGGAGCCGGGCCGGGACGCGGCGAGCCGTACGGCGTCCTGCCAGAGGGTCAGCGCGCCGATCCCGTCGTGGCCGGTGGTCAGCAGGGCGTGGGCGCGGGCGGCCGCGTCGGTCGCGAGATGGTCCAGCGCGAAGGAGTCCGGACCGTTCGGCGCGGACGGGTACACCGGGGGCTGCTCGGGGTGCGCGGGCGCCGGCAGCGGGGCCGGCAGGGGCGGCAGCCGCCGCTCGGCGAGGACTTCCGCGGCCCGCACGCCCGGCAGCAGTAGCGGCCGCCGCTCCTGTGCGGCGCGGGCCGCCCGGGCGGCGTTGCGCCGGGACAGCGCGTCCAGCAGCTCGCGCTCGCCCCGGCCGCGCAGCAGGAGCAGCACGAACGGGTCGGCGTCGAGCAGCCGCGCGGTCTGGTAGCAGAGCGCGGCCGCGTGCTTGCACGGGTGGCCGCGGTCGGGGCAGCTGCAGTGCGGTTCCAGGTCGCCGGGGCCGGGCAGCAGCGGCACCCCGCAGGCGGCGAGCGACTCCGGCATCTCCTTGTCGAGCAGGGCGGCGATGTGCCCCGGGTGCTCGACGGCGGCGGCCAGGAAGCGCTCCCAGTCCTCCTCGCCGAGAGTGCGCAGCCGGACCTGGACGCGGTACGGGCGGGGGCGGCTGCCCTGCACGTAGGCGAGGACGTGTCCCGGCGTGACCGTGATCGCGTCCACGTTTCCCTGCTCCGCGTAACCGCGCCCGCGGACCACGCGCCGGGAGTCGAGGGCGCCCTCCTCCAGCGCGGTGACCCAGGCGTTCCCCCACCATGTCCCGGCGAAGGAGCCGCCGGTGCGTGGAGGGAAGGCCGGGAAGGTGCGGCGGTGATCGCCGTCCCGGGAGGGTGCGGCCATCGAACGGGGGGCGGGGGGCGGGACGTCGTCGAGCGCCGGCGAGAAGGCGCGGTCCCCCCGGCCGTCGCGACCGTCGGCACTGTCGAGGCCGTCGTGGCCGCTCTCCGCGCGGTCCCGGCGGTTCCCTCGCGCGCGCTCCGGTCCGGGGCCGGGCTCGGAGAGGCGCTCGGGTGCGGAATCGAGCGCGGGTGCGGGATCTGGATCGAGTGCGGGACCGGGGTCGACCGTGTCGTCGTCCGACGGCATGCGGAAGGAGTCGGCCAGCGACTCCCTCACCGCGCGGGCGCGTTCGTCGGCGATCCGGTCGGGTGCGCGGTCCGCTCGCCGGACGTCGGCGGAGCGTCCGGCGGACAGCGCGGCGGAGCGCACCCCGGGGCTCCGGTCGGGACGGTGCCGACGTAGGCGGGGGGCCGTCCCAGGGGCCGGGTGTGCGGCCGGCGCCGTCGTCGCCTCGGCAGGTGTCGGCGGCTCGCCTGCGAAGGGGCCGCGGCGCGCCTGGGCCCGGGCCGCGCGCAGGGCTTCACGGGCGACGTCCCCGGGACGCGGGCCCGCGCTCACGGGCGGAGCGGTCGCGGCGTCCGGGACGGGTCCGCTCTGTGGGGGCGCGGTGTTCCGGACGGGCGTCAGGCGCGGGGAGGACGGGGTCGGCGGCGTGTCGGTCGCCGAGGCGCCGGTGCCCGCCGGATCCTCGGCCGCCGGTCCTGCGGCGGGCGGCGCGGCGGGCGCCGCGGTCCGGAGCCGGTTCACGGCGGCGGTCTCCGCGCCGGCGGAGGCCGACGCCGCGGCATCGGCGGCTGCGTCGCCCACCGGCGCGGAGTCGCCCGCACGACCGTCGCCGGTCGAGAGAACCGCGGCGGGCACCGCGCCGGCATCGGCCGTCGGACCGCTGTCGGTCGCCGGGCCCCCGGCTTCAGCGGTGGCGGAGTAGGCCGCGGAACCAGGCGCGTCGACGGGACCGGAGTCCGCCGCGGAGCCCGGGTCGGCCATGGGGGGAGCGGGCTGCGAGGGCCTGCGCAGCGCGGCGCGGGCGGCGTCGCCGGGCCGGGGCGCCGCGGGGGTCGTGGGACGGTCGGACCGGTCCGTTCGCCGCTCGGCGCGCTGCTCCGGCGCGGTCTGCTGCGCGGTCTGTTCCTGCTGCCGCTCCCGGGCCGCCCGCAGCGCCCGGCGCGCCTCGTCGGCCGGGCCGGGGTCAGGGCCTGTCGTTCGGATCACGCCGCAGACGCCGGGTGCGGCGTGCGCATCTGCCGCGTCGTCGTCGGTTGCCGATGCTCCGCATCGACGCCCTCCTCCGCCTTG